>CALGTU010000188.1 GCA_937901465.1 uncultured Clostridia bacterium
GAGGAGGACGGCAACCTGGGTGGCATCGACTACGATCTGGATGAAGTCACGGTTACCGTGATCGTTACCGACAACGGCAACGGCACCATGAGCGCGGTTGTGGATACCGCCAACAGCGACACCGTTGCCTTTGAAAACACCGAAGGCTCCGAATATCTGACGGTTATTCTGGACGCCTTTGCCGATATGTACGCTTGTGACATTGTTGCAGTCGGAGAAGGCGTAGTTGTATATGGTTGTTACATTGTCGGGGATAACAACATCTGATGCGTCACCCTTGTATTCGATTAATGTTCCGCCAACGATAATCATATCATCGGGATATTCCTTAAGCCATGTAGTGCCTGAAAATGCCCATTTGCTGATAGATTTAACCGAATCGGGAATATTTATTTCTTTAAGGTTTTCACAGTCTCTGAAAGACCAGTTACCGATTTTTGTAACAGAATCGGGGATAACAATGCTTTCGATATTCTTTCTTCCTGCAAAAGCACGGTTTCCGATAACAGTTACTTCATCAGGGATAACAACCTTTGTTACGCCTTCTTCTTCGGTGTATTTGATAAGAACACCATCTTCGATTTTAAAGCTCATAATAGTTCCTCCTGTTAAGCCACATTTATATGAATTTGTGTAATTTTTGCTACAGATATGTGAAATATTTTCTGCACACTCTACATTTTATCATAAATTAAAGTAAAAATCAATAGTTTTCTAAAAAAACCTGATAACACGATTGTATAATTTGACCATAAGATTTACTGCAGAATATATAAAAAATCAGCGCCTGCTTTACTCAACAGACGCTTTTTTCAGTTGTTATTTCATTAAAAGTCTTTCGTCGCAGTATTCACATTCAAGAGTATCGCCGTTTCCGATAAAACTCTTCGGTAAATAATCTTCAGAGTTTGTAATGCATTTAGGGTTGTTGCATTTAACACCCGTATGACATTTTCCTTTGAGAAGTGCCTGTCCGTTTCCGTTTCCAAGCATTAAAAGGATAAGTGCCATTCTTATATAAACACCGTTTTTCGCCTGTTCAAAATATGTTGCTCTCGGGTCGTCATCAACTTCAATTGCGATTTCATCAACTCTCGGAAGAGGATGTAAAACGATAAGGTCTTTCTTTCCAAGACTCATTTTCTTTGTATCAAGAACATAAATGTCCTTCTGAGAAAGATATTCTTCTTCAGAAGCGAATCTTTCTCTCTGAATTCTTGTCATATAAAGAACATCAAGCATAGGCATTGCCTCTTCAAGAGATGTCATTTCAACAAACTTTGAATTTGATGCGGTAA
This sequence comes from uncultured Clostridia bacterium, assembly GCA_937901465.1. Taxonomy (GTDB): domain Bacteria; phylum Bacillota; class Clostridia; order Oscillospirales; family Ruminococcaceae; genus RGIG4131. Next base: position 1,299 of record CALGTU010000188.1, read on the forward strand.
GAATGTCCTTTATATAATGAGGTAAACGAAGCTCTTTTGTTGAGATGAGAACAAATGTATTGTTCTTATAGCAGGAAAGTGCCTTTAAAAGCGAATGAACAGTTCTTCCGTTTATAAGGTCACCGCAGACACCTACAGTAAGATCTGATAATCTTTCTTTCTTTTCTGAAAGAGTGAGAAGGTCAGTAAGCGTCTGTGTAGGATGAAGATGTCCGCCGTCGCCCGCGTTGATAACAGGACAATCAGCAGAAATAGCAGCAGCTTTAGCAGAACCTTCCTTAGGATTTCTTATAACAAGTATATCTGAATAGCTTGAAACTATCTTTGTTGTGTCTTTAAGATTTTCACCTTTAGCAACAGATGATGTCTGTGGGTTGTCAAAACCTATAATTCTTCCACCAAGTCTGAGCATTGCAGTCTGGAATGACATCTGTGTTCTTGTTGAGGGCTCATAAAAAAGTGTAGCCATTATCTTTCCGTCGCAGGCTTTCGAGTATTTTTCAGGATTTTTCTTTATATCCTTGCCGAGTGCGATAAGTTCATCCCACCACGACACAGGAAAATCATTGAGGTCAATAAGATGACGGAATTCTGAAACCATATATGTATTTCTCCTCTGTATAAATTTATCTTTTTCTATTTTATCAAGTTTTTTCAAAAAAAACAAGCAATTTTAGAATTTTTATGTTATAATATTACCTAATAATAATTTTGACCTGTTTTTATATCGAAAGGAGTTTATATTATGGAAAATTTTGCAAATTTTATCCCTTCGGATTCAGAATATGGTATTTCAGTTGATTTGAGATATGATGCTGTGGCTTTTTACATAGTCAACCTTAAATCAAAAGATATACTTACAGCAGGTAATACAAGATATGGCGAAGATATGATTTCTTCTCTTAATAATGCGATAAAATCATGTTGCGATGATTATCTTATTGAAGAAGATGAGATAAAGACCTACGCCGTATGTGGATCTGAAGAAAATCTCTCATTGTTTACATCAACAGAAAAGGGAAGTTCTTTGTTCGGAATCGAAGAGAGAGCGTCAAAACTTGGTCTTTACGGAAATAAATCAGCAACAGTATTCGTTTCTCCCTGTTCTGAAAGCGAAATATCAGGTGATATGATATCAGTTCTTTCATATTTTGATTTTGATAACACACCAGATAATTCTCTTTTCATTGATTTTGCTGAAATTACTCAGTGCGTATTCAAAAAGTCCGATGAAATAATATCTATGCGAATAGATTCACCTATAATGGAAACAAAGGGAATATCTTTCGGAACTATCGCTGAAAGCGGTGCTATCCACCAGGCTGAAATAAAGCCCGATGGAACTATAAAATATTCTACAAGAAATAATGTTCTGGCGTCAGGCGTTTTTGTAACAGGACTCGTTGATATTATTGCCGTTAATCTTAAAAAAGGAGTAATATCAGATGATAAAAAAGTTGAGAACGGAAAAATCGATCTTCTTGATGAAAAATATCTTTTACAGTCAGATATTGACCTTTTCTTTAAAAACGCTATGTCACTTTCAAATATGTTTTCATCAATCTGTGACGGAGTTATTCCGAATGTATATCTTTCAGGTTGTTACGGAACACAGTTCAATCCTGAAAATCTTATAAATTCGGGAATTCTTCCTGCATCATTTACAAGTGCTGAAATCTCTGTCATAGCTAATGCTTCAGGTCTTGGAATGATAAAATGCCTTTATGATGATAATGAAAAAGACAAAATGATTTTACTTTCAGAGAAAATAAAGTAAAATGCAATTATAGGTTTACAAATTTCAAAGTCGGCTTTATAGACAAATTCTTTTAAAACCGATATACTCAACTTGTAAACTGATTTTAAGGAGATAATTTATATGAAAGTAATTATCCATAATCTTTCAGATGAATACGAGAAAATTCTGAAAGAAAAATGCGATTATGTCATTAAGGCAGATGGCAAATATTCGGGTTGCAAAGGTTGTTTCGGTTGTTGGACAAAACATCCTGCTGAATGTTTTATAAAAGATAGTCTTAAACAGATTTGTCGTGTCATAGGTCAGGCGGATGAACTTATAATAGTAACCGATAATTTTTACGGAACATACAGCCCCGAAATTAAATGCATACTTGACAGAAGCATAGGTGTATCAACTCCTATGAGTACATATCGTGCAAAACAGATGCACCATACTCTTCGTTACGGAAAACATAATCTCTGGAAAAATATTGTTTATGGGGATATTTCTGAAGAAGAAAAGGAAACATTCAGGTATTTAACAGAGAGAAATGCAATAAATTTCGGATATCAGAATAATGATGTTGTTTTTATTTCAGACCTTTCAGAAATGGAGGGGAATATATGAAAACGGTATTTATAAATTGTAGTCCTAAAAAGAGTTTCAGCGCGTCGTCGTATCTCATTTCGCTTCAGAAGTTTTTTGTAAAAGGTGAAAAAGTTGTCGAAAAACTTCGTAATAAAGGCGATTATCAGCGTATTTTAGATACCATTAAAGATGCGGATAATGTGGTTTTCTCGCTTCCTCTCTATATCGATTGCCTTCCTTCTCATGTTCTTCCGTTTTTAAAAGAAGCAGAAACTATGTGTAAGGAAAACGGGATAAAATTCAATGTTTACAGTATTATAAACAATGGATTTATTGAAGGTTGTCAGAGCGAACCTGTTTTAAGAATACTGAAAAACTTCTCCGACAGGGCAGGACTTACCTTCTGCGGAGGAATAGGCATCGGCGGAGGGGTAATGCTTAATGTTACACGCATTATGTTCCTCGTTCAGATAGGAATTTTTCTTTTAAATCTTGTTTTAAACTTTATCCAGAACGGACTTGTTTTTCCTGTCGGACTTGTTCTCGGTTTTCTTAAATCAGCGGGTATTATCCTCTTTTTCAATGCAGGAGTGCTTCTGTTCATCTCACAGATGGGATTTAAGATCAACAAATCAAAATATTTCGGAAAAAAATATACCCGTATTCTTATTCCGTCGTTTATATTTATAATTTTTGCAGATATATTCTTTATTGTGATATCTGTTTTCAAGGGCGGAATTTTCAGAGGTCTTTTTTCAAAGAAACAACCCGATGATATAATTATTTCAAAGGAGAACTGAATGCTTTATTTAAAAGAGGCGAATTTTGAAGATGCAGAAAAGGAGTATCTCTTTGTAAAAGATATTCCTTCTTACGAAAACAGTTTTACAAATGACTGGTATAATGTTTCTTATGATGATTTTATAAATAAGGCGCTAAAACAGATGATTTCATTCTCAAAAGGTGAAAATCTGCCCGATGGCTATGTTCCCGAAACATTTTTCTTTCTCTGGAATGATAATGAGATAATAGGTCAGTTCCGTTTAAGACATTATCTTTGTGAGTCTTTAAAATCAGGTTCAGGACATATCGGATATTTTATCAGAAAAGATTTCAGAGGAAGAGGATATGCTAAAGATGGACTCCGTCTTCTTCTTGAAGTGGCAAGAAAAACAATTCCCGAAGAAGAAATATATTTCCGTGTCGATAAAGAAAATACAGTGTCTCTGAAAGTCATTCTCTCTAACGGAGGATATATAGCAGAAGAAGATAACGAAAAATATTACATAAGGATAAAAAAATAACATAAATTCAAGGAGAAAATATGACTAAAGGTCTCAATTCAAATCATCTTAAACTTATAGCGATTATAGCTATGACAATAGACCATATTGCCGATTTGATATATCCGGGTTTTTCTTCAGAACCCTTTTCCATACTGTTTCATATAATCGGTCGTCTCACAGCACCTATGATGTGGTTTTTTATATGTGAAGGCTATTATCATACCAGAAATCCTAAAAAATATATACTGAGGCTTTTTGTATTTGCAGTAATTTCTCATTTTGCATATTGTTTTGCATTCGGGATTGATTTTGTTCCGTTTAAAACCGGGATTTTCAATCAGACAAGTGTAATGTATCCTTTGTTTGTTGCAGTTCTTGTTCTCTGGCTTCAGGATACAGACACAGGGATGAAGGATTGGTTAAAGAAAATAATTATATTTGTCCTTGTATGGAGTGCTTTTCCTGCAGACTGGAGTTGTATCGCGGTTTTATCAATTACAACTATGTATAGAAACAGAGGAAACCTGAAAAAACAGATGTTGTTTATGATGATATGGGGATTTCTGTATTCAGTAGTGTCTTTCTTCTTTGTAAATAAGGTTTATGGTTTGATACAGCCGTTTGTGATTCTTGTATATCCGTTTTTGAAATATTATAACGGTGAAAGAGGAAAGATAAAGTGGACAAAATGGCTTTTTTATATTTATTATCCTGTTCATCTTATAATTATAGGTATATTGAGAATTTTTATATATGGTAATGTTCCTATACTGTTTTAAATAGAATAACCTGTAAGAAAAAATCTTACAGGTTATTTTATTTTTGTGTACGGGCTTTGCATAAACAGAACATCTCCTGAATAATTATTGAAAAAAGGCTTATGCCAAACAGGAGGAAAATATATGAGTTTTAAGGTTAACCGTGAGATAATATCTTCCGATGAGGTTATTTACGATGGTTTTCAGGAACAAGCTGTAGAATTTGATTGTATTCTGCCCGATTATTATCCTGACATCTTCAAAGTGCTTAAATGCATTGTAACACCTTGTATTGTCTCAAAAAATATTTCGGAAAACAAGATAGGTTATGAACTTGTCGTAAAGGCGAATATTCTTTATCAGTCCGAAAACAGTAATGCTGTAAACTGTATTGAACAGAAAATGGTGTTTTCAAAATCCGTTGATGTCGGAGAGGAACTTTCTGGTGCTGAAATCAGACTTAACCCCGTTGTTGACTATGTAAACTGCCGTGCAGTAAATCAACGCCGACTTGATATAAGAGGAGCAATTTCTGTCAAGATAACAGTAACGGGAGAAAGAGCAGAAGAGGTAATAAGCGATTCGTATGGAATGAATATTCAGCTTAAAAAAGAAGATGTTTCTGTTGTCGGAAAGAAACTTATCAAAGAAAAACAGATTTCTGTGTCAGACGATATTGATATCGGATATGCAAAACCGCCCATAAAATCAATTATACGTTCTGATTGTATTGTATCATCTATTGATAAGAAGATAATAGCAAATAAAGTTATAGTAAACGGAGAAATGAGGATTTGTTTTCTTTATTGTTCTGATGAAGAAAATGGAAACACACTTGAAAAAATGGAAATTACTCTGCCGTTCAGTCAGATTATGGATGTTGATGGTATTGACGATAGTTATGATACCACAGTTTCAGCAAACATTCTGGGATGTGAACTTTCTCCGAAAGGAAACAACGATGGCGAAGTAAAAACAGTATCTGTTGAAACAGATATATGCCTTACGGCAGTGGCTGTAAGA
>CALGTU010000189.1 GCA_937901465.1 uncultured Clostridia bacterium
GTAGTTAAGGTCGAATTCTTCCTGTCCTCCTTCTGATGTGAACTTTAAATCATCGCTGTCGATGTTAAGGTCTTCTATGATTTCGATGTTGTATTCAGCACAACTGTCATAGAATTTATCCATCTGTTCGGCATCATAATCGAGTTCTTCGAGAACATCAGTGATTTCTTTTGTGGTAAGCTTTCCGTTCTGCTTACCCTGTTCCATAAGAGCTTCGATTGAAGTTGTTTTCTTTTCACCCATAATTTTTTTACTCCTTATTTATTATTTTTCATTTTTTCAACCATTGTTAAAAAATCATCATCGGTTAAATCACCGATTTCAGAAACATTCCCCGTATGAGAGAGAATGACATTGATAAAATCGCCTATAGCATTTTCATTTATCGTTATATCCTGTGATTTTGCCATTATTTCGGATATTTTACCCATTTCCGCGCCTGAAAATTCATCAGCCAACGATGATAATGTAAAATATTCGGTATTTTCTATTCTTTCTGCAAAAACAGAATATACTTTTTTATTGAAAGATGTTACAAAGTCTTCGGGTTTTATCTTCTGATATATATCCTTGAATCTTTCGGGATTTTCAAAAAGATAGGCGAGTATTCCGCATTCGGCCTTGTTTTCTTTCGGATATTTCTTTGCATCGGGGTTTATATCATCTGAAAAATGATTTATCGCCCTTGAAGTGATACCTGTCCATTTCAGAGTTTTTTCAGCTTTTTTTCTTGAAGCTATAACTCTGTCGGTCTGAGAAACAATAACGTCCTTTGAAATGTTATTTTCTTCCGCTATTTTTGAGATATAAACTTCTCTGTCAACGGGAGAGGGAATTTCTGAAAGAACATATATCGCTTTCTTTAAATATTTTGCTTTATCGGATTCTTTTGTAAGGTCAAGATTTTCCTTACATTTTTCGAGTTCAAAATGAATAGCATCCTGAGAGTTTTCTATAAGCATTCTGAATCTTATCTCACCGAATTTCTTGATATATTCATCGGGGTCCTTAGCGCCCTGCATATCAAGAATTCTTACAGTAACATCAGAATCGGCTTCGGCAAAAATCTTTATCGCTCTATGAGCAGCAGCTCTTCCTGCACCGTCGGAGTCGTATGCGATTATAACTTCTTTTTTGCTTGTATTTCTCGCAATAAGCGAAGCTTGTTCGATAGTCAGAGCTGTTCCCAGTGTTGCAACTGTGTTTTCAAAACCTGCCTGATTAAGCGCTATAACGTCCATATATCCTTCAGCAAGTATTATACTCTCGGGCTTTGATTTTTTTGCAAAGTTAAAGGAAAAAAGATTTTTACTTTTATTAAAAACATATGTTTCGGGGGAGTTTAAATATTTAGGACCGCTTCCGTCTATTATTCTTCCACCGAAAGCAATGACATTCTTGCTTACATCAAGAATAGGGAACATAGCCCTGTCTCTGAAAACATCAAAAACAGTTCCTTTCTGAGAACGCTGACAAAGCCTTGCTTCTATCAGTTCGTCATCAGAAAATCCTTTTGAGTTCATATAATCTCTCAGCGAAGACCAACTGTCAGGAGCATATCCGAGACCATATTTCTTTATCGTTTCAGGCTTTATTTCTCTTTGTTTGAAATACATAAGCCCTTTTATGCCTTCTTTTTTCGAAAGCATAAGATAATAGAAATTCGCTGCCTCTCTGTTCATTTCAAGAAGTCTTGCTTTTCTGTATGCTTTAGAGGCGTCCTCACCTGATTTTTCGGGGATAATCATTCCTGCTCTGTCTGCGAGAAGTTTTACCGCCTCGTCAAATTCCATATTTTCAATTTCTTTTATAAATGTGATTACATCTCCGCCTGCATGGCAACCGAAACAATAATAACTTGAAGTATCGGTGTAAACAACGCATGACGGGTTTTTATCTGCATGAAAAGGACATACACAGGCATAATTTCTGCCTTGCTTTTTCAGATGCACATAAGAAGACATAACTTCTTCGATGGGGTTGTTCTGTCTTAAATTATACAGAAATTCGTCTGAATAGCGCAATTTTACACCTCGCTTCCGTTATGAAGTTGTTATTTAAACGTTGAAATTCAGTTCAAATGCTTTTGGAATGAAAAGTTCTTCATAAAGAGCAATTGCATATCCGTCGGTCATTCCTGCGATATAATCGCATACAGCACGATGAATATCAAAACGTTCCATTATATTTTTAAACTGTTCCGGTAATTTATCTGGATTGTTATAGAAATAGATATAAAGTTTTTCTATAAGAAGCTTTGCTTTTTCTTCTTCCTTTTTCGCAACAGGGTTTCTGTAAACTCTTTCAAACATAAAGGAATGCAAATCTTCATGAGCTTTTGCGATTTCTTCCGAAGGACCTATCTTCTTCACGCCATTAGAAACAATAGAACTTACAAGAGTAGTAATTCTTTCTGTTTTCGAATGACCCAAAATATCGGTTATATCTTTAGGTAAATCATTTTCTTTTAAAATACCTGCTCTTATAGCGTCATCGATATCATGATTTATATATGCTATTCTATCGGCGAGTCTTACTATATAACCTTCTTTTGTTTTAGCTGTCATATTTGTATGAGAAATAATTCCGTCGATAACTTCTTCGGTAAGGTTAAGACCTCTGCCGTCTTTTTCTATGTATTCAACAACTCTCTTGCTCTGTATGTAATGTTTGAATCCATCGGGACAGATAATGTTGAGTACTGCTTCTCCCGAATGGCCGAAAGGAGTATGACCAAGGTCGTGTCCCAAAGCGATAGCTTCTGTAAGGTCTTCGTTAAGACGAAGTCCTCTTGCTATTGTTCTTGCAATTTGAGAAACTTCTAATGTGTGTGTGAGTCTTGTTCTGTAATGGTCACCTTCGGGAACGAGGAATACCTGAGTTTTCTGTTTCAGTCTTCTGAACGAGTTTGAATGAATTATTCTGTCGCGGTCACGCTGGAATTCTGTTCTTAAAGGGCATTTTTCTTCCGTGACGGCTCTTTTTCCGCCATCTGCAGAAAAACAAGCACTTTTACAAAGTATCTGACGCTCAAGATTTTCCTGAGTTTCTCTTATTGTCGGCATAAAGTCCCTCCCGTGTAAAAAAGTCAATCATATATAATATACTCATTTCGTGTCAAAAACTCCTTTATTTTTGAGAACACTTTGTATAAATAAATAAAAGCGTATACAACAAAGTATACGCTTTTATGCAAAATTCTCAAAAAGTTCAGTTCCTTTTGAAAGAATAACCATACCGTTAGAGGTGTCTTTCAGTTTTTCTGCCATAGAATCAAACTGTTCGCTACGGACCAGAAGGGTGATAGTTACATTATCCGCAAATTCGGTATCAAGTAACTTAATTTCAAATTCGGGAAGGATATAGTTGATTTTTCCGTAAAGGGTATAGTCAACCGAAAACGAAACCTTATAACAAGAGCACATTTTCATTCGCTCAGCAGCGTCTACCGCAATTTTTGCAGCATGTGAATATGCCCTTACAAGTCCGCCACCGCCTAAAAGAATCCCTCCGAAATATCTTGTAACAACAACGCATACATCGGTAAGGTTTTCCTTTTTTATAACTTCATAAACAGGAACACCTGCGGTTCCTTGGGGTTCACCATCGTCGCTGTATCTCGAAATGTTTCCATCACGCAGAATATAGGCATAAACATTATGAGTTGCTTTTCTGTGTTTAGCCCTTATTTCTTCAATAAAAGCAACAGCTTCGTCGTTTGTTGTAACGGGCTTTATATAGCCTATAAATTCCGATTTTCTTTCAATGAAAGAATCTTCGGCATATCCTTTTATCGTTTCGTAATTCATATAAACCTCACAAAAAACAATGGGCGGATAAAAAATCCGCCCGAATGTAATTACTTGTCAAGATTGAAACGCTTCTTGAATCTGTCAACACGTCCGCCTGTATCTACGAGCTTCTGCTTACCTGTGTAGAAGGGGTGGCACTTTGAGCAGATTTCAACCTTAATGTCCTTCTTTGTAGAACGAGTTTCGATTACGTTACCGCAAGCACATGTGATTGTAGTTGCTTCGTAATTAGGATGAAGTCCTTCTTTCATTGCTGTTTCTCCTTTCTGTAAGTGTAATATGATTACATAGCAGCCCATCATAATTACACAGACAGTAGTGCTATGGAAAAATCATTGCTTTGATATTATATCATAACAAAAAATCTTTTGCAATACCTTTTTTATTTTTTGTCGTTTTTAGGATAAAATCCAATGACTGACAAGTCCTTCATCGTCGAAATTGACAGTATAATTGCCGTTTTCTGTTTCGTATATATACTTTTCGGTTGCTGAATTTTCGATTTTAGTGCCGTTTCCTAAAGCACCTCTTACATCGTTCATACTGCTTCCTATGCCAAATCCTTCGGGAGTAGGCCATTCGGTTGAAGAAACGATATTAAGCTTTTTATCTGATGTGAAGAAAAGCTGACCACCATAAAGCTGTACTCTGAAAACGCCACCGTCGCTTTCATCTGTTACATATATTACATCGACAGTAGTGATGTATTCCATAATATCGTCATAATCAGAACCTAAAGGATATTGTTTTAAAAGCTCGGTATAGATAGAATAGTTATGAGAACGTTCTACTCTGTTTTCTTTTTCAGGTTCTCTGCCGACGCATGATGAAAGGGAAGAAGTAGCAAAAAGTATTACTGATATGACGAGGAAAGAAACGCATATACTTTTAAGTGCCTTCATAATTCATACCTTCAGTTAAAATCCGAGAATTTTCTTGAAATCTTCAGAAATTGTTTCTTCAAGTGAAAGAGCATCTTCTCTCTTTTCGCCTATTGTTGTGTAATAAGCCTTGATCTTGGGTTCTGTTCCTGAAGGACGGATAATAACACTTGCATCACATGAAAGTCTGAATGTTAAAACATCTGATTTAGGAAGTGTGAGTGCTACCTTTGTATCGTTTACAAAATCGTATTCAATGCTGTTCTTATAATCGGCAAGCTTCATAACAGTCAGACCACCGATTGTCTTGGGTGTGTTTTCACGAAGGTCAGCCATAATTTCAGCCATTCTCTGCATTCCTGCAGCACCTTCACAAGTAAAGCTCTTCTGTGTATGAACATAGTTGCCGTATTTCTTATACATATTTTCTCTTGCCTGAAGAAGAGAAATTCCCTTTGTTCTGTAGAAAGCTGCCATTTCGCAGATAAGCATTGATGCAACGACAGCGTCCTTATCTCTTACATAAGAACCCGCGAGGTAACCATAGCTTTCTTCAAATCCGAAGATAAAGCGGTTGTCTTCATTCTTCTGTTCAAGGAAACCGATCTGTTCACCGATGAATTTGAATCCTGTTAAAACATCTATAAGCTTAACGCCGTATTCTTCACAGATCTTTGCTGCGATATCTGTTGAAACGATTGTTTTAACAGCCATAGGAGCAACAGGCATTGTTCCCATAGCAGTTCTCTGAGAACAGATGTATTCAAGTAAAAGTCCGCCTACTTCGTTTCCTGAGAAGAGAACATATTCCCCGTCGGGTGAAGGAACAGCGATACCTACTCTGTCGCAGTCAGGGTCAGTAGCAAGAAGAAGGTCAGGCTTTACAGTTTCACAAAGCTTTAAGCCGTAAGCGAGAGCTTCCTTGATTTCAGGGTTGGGGAAAGGACAGGTTGTGAAGTTTCCGTTGGGGTATTCCTGTTCGGGAACAACAGTAACATCCTTGATTCCGATTTTATCAAGAATAGCACGAACGGGTTTGTTTCCTGTTCCGTTAAGAGGAGTATAAACAACCTTAAGACCGCTTGTTGCACATATTCCTGAATGAATGCTCTGCTTCTGGACTTCTTCGAGATAACATTCGATAACATCTTTGCCGATATATTCAATCATGCCTGATGAAAGACCTTCATCAAACGATACAACCTTTGCTCCGCCGAACATTTCAACGCTGTTTATCTTGTTAAGAACAATTTCAGCAGCTTCAAGTGTCATCTGACAACCATCAGCACCATAAGCCTTGTATCCGTTGTATTTTGCGGGGTTATGGCTTGCTGTTATAACGATACCTGCCTTACAAGCAAGCTTTCTTACAGCATATGAAAGCATAGGAGTAGGCATAAGTTCGGGATAGATATAAACCTTTATTCCGTTAGCGGCAAGAACAGATGCAGCTTCTTTAGCGAAAACATCTGATTTTATTCTGCTGTCATAAGCGATAGCAACGCTTCCGTCGGCAAATGTTTCGTTTACATAATCAGCAAGACCCTGAGTAGCTCTTCTTACTGTATAGATGTTCATGCGGTATGTTCCCGCACCGATAACACCACGAAGACCGCCTGTTCCGAATTCAAGGTTGCGGTAAAATCTGTCTTTTATTGCTTCTTCATCGTCTTTGATGGATAAGAGTTCTGTCTGTAAATCAGCATCTTCAACTGCTTTTTCACACCAAAGGCTGTAAAGTTCTTTTTCATTCATAATGGAAAAACCTCCCTCATAAAATGGTTTGATTTTGCTATTCCGCATAATTATACCATAAAACAAAGTGAAATGCAAAGTCTTTTTAAAAATATTTTGTTGTAATTCTATTAAAATTATGCTATCATATTCACAATAATATTGTTGAATAAAGACATATTTGCGTGATATGAAGAAAGAAAGTGATATGATGTTTTCAAAAGTCAGAAGTATGGGACTTTTCGGGCTGAACGCCTTTCCTGTCGATGTTGAGGTTGAAATAAGCAAGGGGCTTCCTTCATTCGATATAATCGGCCTCGGCGATGTTGTTGTAAGAGAAAGCCGCGACAGAATAAAAGCGGCTCTCCGCTCTGTCGGAGTGAATCTTCCTGCGGCAAAAATTGTTGTCAATCTTGCTCCCGCAGATACCAAAAAATCAGGTTCTGTAACAGACCTTGCTATTTCTGTTGCACTTCTTTCGATAAACGGAAATATTTCTGGTGTTACCGATGATTCTGCTTTTATCGGAGAGGTTTCTTTAAATGGCGATATAAGGGGAGTCAACGGAGTTCTTCCTATGGTTATAACCGCTAAAAAGTCGGGAGTTAAATCGGTTTTTGTTCCGATAGAAAACGCTTATGAAGCTTCTGTGTGTGACGGAATAACGATTTACGGAGTGAGAAATCTTTCAGAAATAATTTCTCATTTTGAGGGAGAATTTATAGAATCCTGTCCACCTTATGTCGTAAAGGAAAATCAACGTTTTGATAACCTTGATTTTGCTGATGTAAAAGGACAGAGCTATGCTAAAAAAGCACTTGAAATCGCGGCTTGCGGCGGTCATAATGCTTTGCTTATAGGCTCTCCCGGTTCGGGAAAAAGTATGCTCGCCAAAAGACTTCCTTCAATCCTTCCTTCGATGACTTTTGAAGAATCGATAGAAACAACAAATGTCCATTCGGTTTCAGGACTTCTTGATAAAGAAACCCCGCTCGTAACAATAAGACCATTCCGTTCGCCACATCACACGATATCAGCGGCAGGTCTCGCGGGCGGTGGCGGAATACCTAAACCTGGTGAAATTTCACTCGCTCATAACGGACTTTTATTCCTCGATGAATTCGCTGAATTTTCAAGACAGACACTCGAAATTCTCCGTCAGCCTCTTGAAGACAGAAAAGTTACTATTTCAAGGGCATCGGGAACAGTAAGTTATCCTTGTTCGTTTATGCTTGTTGCAGCGATGAATCCTTGTCCTTGTGGTTATTTCGGACACCCTTCGAAAAAGTGTATCTGTTCTGAAAAGCAGGTTTCAAATTATCTTTCGAAAATATCAGGGCCTATGCTCGACAGATTTGACCTTCATATCGAGGTCGCACCCGTTGAATTCGAAAGCATTTCTTCTGCTGAAAAAGAAGAAAGTTCAGCGGCAATAAGAGAAAGAGTCCAGAGGGTAAGAGAAATTCAGAATGAAAGGTTTAAAGGAACAGCTATAACCTGTAACGCAAGGATTACATCAGATATTCTTCACGAAGTTTGCCCCGTTGACGATGCTGCGAAAGAAATGCTCAAAAATGTCTTTGACAAATTAGGACTTTCGGCGAGAGCTTACGACAGAATACTCAAAGTTTCGAGAACAATAGCCGATATGAACGGAAATGCCGTTATTTCCAAGCAGGATATAGCACAAGCTGTTCAATATCGCAGTCTTGACAGAAAATACTGGAGATAACAGTTATCAATTTCAATAAATAACCATATTCTGCTTTGGCGGGATATGGTTATTTTTACGATTTTTCAAAATTTGGTTGACTTGACTTTTAAATAGTAGTAAAATAATATACTGTATCGGTATGCCATAAAACGCGCGTGTATATATAAATATATGCGTTATAAAGACAAATCCGGTATGTTTTAAGTAAACATCTCCCATCGGTTCGAGGGGCACAGGTTTTAACCGTCTGCAAAATGCGGTTGCAGGAGAGGAAAATCTGTGAAGAAGAACGGGGAGCGTTGATATTCCCGCAAATTTTTTCAAGGAGAGATTTAAAGACCTATGGTGAATGTCAAAAAGGTTAAAGTCGGCAAAAACGAGCGTATGAGTTTCGGCAAGATTACCGAAGTGCTCGATATGCCCAATCTTATCGAAATCCAGAAAAACTCGTATCAGTGGTTTCTCGATGAAGGACTCAGAGAAGTTTTCCGTGATACAGATGCTATCACAGACTACAACGGAAATCTTGAACTCAAATTCCTCGATTATCGTATCGATGATACACCGAAATACACTGTTGCGGAATGTAAGGAAAGGGATACAACATATTCCGCTCCTTTAAGAGTGAAAGCATCACTCCTCAACAAAGAAACAGGCGTTGTTGTTGAAAACGAAGTCTATATGGGTGAATTCCCCCTTATGACAGAAAGCGGAACATTCGTTATCAACGGTGCTGAACGTGTAATCGTTTCACAGCTCGTTCGTTCTCCCGGCGTTTTCTTCGGCGTTGAAAAGGACAAGACAGGTAAAAACCTTTTCAGTTCTACAATCAACCCTAACAGAGGTGCATGGCTTGAATACGAAATGGATTCAAACGATGTTGTCTATGTAAGAATCGATAAGAACAGAAAAATTCCCCTCACAACTTTCATCCGTGCTATCGGATGCGAAACCGATGTTGAAATAGTTGAAAAATTCGGTGAAGATGAAAGACTCACACAGACAATCATGAAAGATGATTCCAAGGACAGAGGCGGCGCTCTTATAGAAGTTTACAAGAAACTCCGTCCCGGTGAACCTCCTTCGGTTGAAAGTGCTGAAACACATCTCAACAATCTTTTCTTCGATGCAAGAAGATACGATCTTTCACGCTTTGGTAGATATAAATACAACAAAAAACTCGCTATCGCTTCAAGACTTCGCGATCAGATTCTTTCACGTCCCGTTGTAAATGAAACAACAGGTGAAATTATGGCTGATGAAGGTGAAAAGCTCACTTACGATAAGGCTCTTGAAATCGAACAGGCTGGTGTAACAGAAGTTTTCATCACAGTTGAAATCAAGGAAAACTACACAGGCCCCAACGGCGAAAATCTTACAAAGGTTGAAAACAAGGAAGTAAAGGTTATCGGTAACGGTATGGTTGATATCAATCCTTACCTTCCCGAAAAACTCTCTGCTGAAAAACTCGGAATAAACGAAAAGGTTCTTTTCAGAGTTCTCAGAGAAATCCTTGATGAATACGGCACAGAAGATGTTGATGCACTCCACGATGAAATCATCAGAAGAATGGACGAACTTATTCCAAAACATATCATCGTTGACGATATCTTCGCTTCTGTAAGTTATTTCCTCAACCTCTGCAACGGCGTAGGAACAACAGATGATATCGACCATCTCGGAAACAGAAGAATCCGTTCTGTAGGCGAACTTCTCCAGAACCAGTTCAGAATCGGTTTCACAAGAATGGAAAGAGTAATCCATGAAAAGATGAACAGCCGTTCACAGGAAACAGAAAACCTCAGCCCCTCACAGCTTATCAATATCAGACCTATAACAGCTGCAATCAAGGAATTCTTTGGTTCATCACCCCTTTCACAGTTCATGGACCAGACAAACCCCCTTGCAGAACTTACTCATAAGAGAAGACTCTCAGCATTAGGTCCCGGCGGTCTTTCAAGAGACAGAGCATCATTCGAAGTACGTGACGTTCACTATACACACTACGGAAGAATGTGTCCTATCGAAACACCTGAAGGTCCTAACATCGGTCTTATCTCATATCTCGCATCTTTCGCAAGAATTAACGAATACGGCTTTATTGAAGCACCTTACAGAAAGGTTGATAAAGAAACAGGCGTTGTTCTTGATGAAGTAGTTTATATGACAGCTGATGTTGAAGATAATTATGTAGTTGCTCAGGCTAACGAACCTTTAACAGAAGACAATAAGTTTGCAAACAAGAATGTTGCAGCACGTTTCCGTGAACAGATTCTTGTTACAGACGCTAAGAATATCGACTATATGGACGTTTCGCCTAAGATGGTTGTTTCAATCGCTACAGCGATGATTCCTTTCCTTGAAAACGACGACGCTAACCGTGCCCTCATGGGTTCAAACATGCAGCGTCAGGCGGTTCCTCTTCTTAAAACAGAAAGCCCCATCGTCGGAACAGGTATGGAATACAAGGCAGGCGTTGACTCAGGCGTTTGTGTTGTTGCCAAGGAAGACGGTGTTGTTGAAAGAGTTTCAGGTGATGAAATTATAATCAAGGACGGCACAGGAAACCTTCATGAATACAAACTCATCAAGTTCAAGCGTTCAAACCAGTCAACATGTATCAACCAGAGACCTATCGTTGACAGAGGCGAAAAGATCAAGAAGGGTCAGGTTCTCGCTGATGGTCCCGCTACAAAGGACGGAGAAATTTCTCTCGGTAAGAATGCCCTTATCGGCTTCATGACATGGGAAGGCTATAACTATGAAGACGCCGTTCTCCTTAATGAAAACCTCGTAAGATATGATAAATTTACTTCTATCCATATCGAAGAATATGAAATAGAAGCAAGACATACAAAACTCGGTGATGAAGAAATCACAAGAGATATTACAAACGTCGGCGATGACGCACTTAAGGACCTCGACGAAAACGGTATCATCCGTATCGGTGCCGAAGTCCGTTCAGGCGACATCCTCGTAGGTAAGGTAACTCCTAAGGGAGAAACAGAACTTACAGCAGAAGAAAGACTCCTCCGTGCTATTTTCGGTGAAAAGGCAAGAGAAGTCCGTGATAACTCTCTCCGTGTTCCTCATGGTGAATCAGGTATCGTTGTCGATGTAAAGGTATTCACAAGAGAAAACTGTGATGAACTCTCACCCGGAGTAAATATGCTCGTTCGTTGCTATATCGCACAGAAGAGAAAGATCTCTGTCGGCGACAAGATGGCCGGCCGTCACGGAAACAAGGGTGTCGTTTCAAGAATTCTTCCTCCCGAAGATATGCCGTTCCTCGAAGACGGTACACCTCTTGATATCGTTCTTAACCCCCTCGGCGTTCCTTCACGTATGAACATCGGTCAGGTTCTTGAAGTTCATCTCGGTATGGCTTCAAAGGCTCTCGGCTGGAAGATCATGACTCCTGTATTCGATGGTGCTCATGAAGCTGATATCCGTGAAGCATTCGATATGGCAAACAAGATTACAGAATCAACAGAAGATCCTAACGAAGATTTCCTTATCAATCCTTTTGACGGAACAATCAACCCCAAGGCAATTCATATGTCAGAAGACGGTAAGTTCACTCTCTATGACGGAAGAACAGGTGAAATGTTCGATAACAAGGTTACAGTAGGATATATGTATTATCTCAAACTGCATCACCTCGTTGACGATAAGATCCATGCCCGTTCAACAGGTCCTTACTCTCTTGTTACACAGCAGCCTCTCGGCGGTAAAGCACAGTTCGGCGGACAGAGATTCGGAGAAATGGAAGTTTGGGCACTCGAAGCGTATGGTGCTGCTTACACACTTCAGGAAATCCTTACAGTCAAGTCTGACGATACAGTCGGAAGAGTAAAGACATACGAAGCAATCGTTAAGGGACAGAATGTTCCAAAGCCTGGCGTTCCCGAATCATTCAAGGTTCTTATCAAGGAACTTCAGTCACTCTGCCTCGATGTCAGAGTGCTTGACGCGAACGACGAAGAAATCGATCTTAAGCAGACATTTGATGACGATGAGGATCTTATTCCTCAGCCTGTATCATCTCCCGATGATGACGATGTTATGCCCGAAACAATCGGAAAGGGCGACCTTGACGACGGCTATACAATGGATGACGGCGATGATTTTGCCGATTCAGATGATGGCTATAGTTTCGATATGGACGAAGAATAATTCTTTCGCACTTAAAATAGTAATAGGAGTGGTTGAACCTTGGAATTTAATGCATTTGAATCCATTAAAATAGGTCTTGCCTCACCCGAACAGATCAGAGCATGGTCTTACGGTGTTGTTCAGAGACCCGAAACAATAAATTACCGCACACAGAAACCCGAAAAGGACGGACTTTTCTGCGAAAGAATTTTCGGACCATCAAAGGACTGGGAATGTCATTGTGGAAAATATAAGAAAATCCGTTTCAAAGGCAAAATCTGTGACCGTTGCGGAGTTGAAGTAACAAGAGCAAAGGTAAGAAGAGAAAGAATGGGACATATAGAACTTGCTGCCCCTGTTTCTCATATCTGGTATTTCAAGGGAACACCTTCAAGAATCGGTCAGATTCTCGAAGTTTCCCAGAAACGCCTTGAAGAAGTTCTTTACTTCACAAAATATATCGTAATAGATCCCGGTAAGTCAGACCTTGCTAAAAAGGCTGTTATTTCTGAAAAGGAATATTTCGATTATAAAGAAAAATATGAAGACGAATTCGTTGCTGAAATGGGTGCTGAAGCAATCCAGAAGCTTCTCCGCGAAATCGACCTTGATGCTCTCTCAAACGAACTCAAGGAAGAACTTGCATCAATGCCTTCTGATCAGAAGCGTACAAAACTTCTCAAGCGTCTTGAAATCGTTGAGGCTTTCCGTAAATCAGGCAACAAGCCCGAATGGATGGTAATGGATGTTATCCCCGTAATTCCTCCCGAACTCAGACCTATGGTTATGCTCGACGGCGGAAGATATGCAACATCAGACCTTAACGACCTTTACAGAAGAGTTATCAACAGAAATACACGTCTTAAGAAGATGC
>CALGTU010000190.1 GCA_937901465.1 uncultured Clostridia bacterium
TACATCAGCAGAACTCTATCTCGGTCTTTATCGTGAACTTACAGGCGAATACTAATGGATGACAAGCGTTTCCGAAAATTCGTTATTGCCTATATCATAAATTTTTTGGTGATAGCGATAGGTGTAGTTCTTATGATACTCGCTTCAAACGGCGTTATTCCTGATATTTTCCGAAAAATATCGCTTGTTGCCGTGATTGCAAGTGTTATCCTTTTCGGAAGGTTTGCAAACAGTTACAGAAGATAGAAAAAACCCGATAACTTTAAAGGTTATCGGGTTTTATTTATCCGTTCTTTTCAATGAGGTCTATGAGTTTTTCAACATATTCCTTTTTGAGAGATTTCGGAGAAACTATTTCAACATCTGTTCCGAAACTGAAAATCCAACCCCAGAAAGTAGGGCTTGGTGTAACATTTACAGTAACGGCAAAATGTTCGCTATCGGGAGAAGAAATATATAAATCGCTTCCGAAACGGTCAACAACAACGCCTAAAAGCTTGTTGTCTTTTCTGAATTTCAACTTTACTTCGATTTCTTCACCGCTGAACATTCCAAAAGTTTTCTTTGTATATTCGGCAAGATTGAAGTTTTTGAAATGTTCAAGACCTTCTCTCTCGTCGCTTGTCATAACAACATCGCCCATTTTGTCAACTCTGAAATGAGAAATATCGTCTCTTTCAGCATAATATGCAACAACATAATAATTTTCATCGTTCCATATAAGTGCAAACGGACTGATAACATATTTCTGGCCGTTTTTCTTTACGCTTTTCTGGGCTCTTGCGTTGTTCTGACTCCATTCGTAATATCTGAAAGAAAGCTGTTTGTTTTCATATATTGCCGTGTGGATAGCGTCGATGTTGTAATAGGTATTCTTCTCGGTTTTTGCACTGTTTGTTATATAGAGTTTTCTTTTAAGTTGTTTTGCCTGTGCTTCACTGACAAGCGAACCGAGTTTTGTTATCAGTTCTGATGATTTCTTTTCGCTTATGAATTTTGAAGACTGAACAGCGTCAACAAGGATTTTCAGTTCGGCGGGTTCAAACTTTCTTGATGAAACATAATATCCGAAAGATTTTCCTCTTGTTGATTCAATATCCATTCCGAAATCACGCAGAAGTCTTATATCATCATAAAAAGTTTTTCTTTCGATTTCAACTTCGTTTTTCGAGAGCTCATCCTTTATTTCTGCAAATGTAAGAGGATGATTTTCATCGGTTTTTTCGTTCAGTATTTTAGCGAGATACATAAGTTTGAGTTTCTGATTTATTCCACCCATTTTCAGTCGCCTCTTATTTCGTCATAATATTCTTCAAGTGTGAGACCTTTTTCTTTAATCTGTGTTGCGTGATAAACACCCACAAATCTGTAATGCCATGGTTCGTATCCTACTCCTGTAATTTCTACTTTATCTTTAGGATATCTTAAAATAAAGCCGTATTCGTGTGCATGTTCCGAAAGCCATTTGAAAGCGTCACTTTCTTCAAAATTTTCATCAAGGTTGTTAAGGTCAACGGCAAGCCCCGAGTTATGTTCGCTTTCACCGGGAAGAGCAACCCATTCTCTTGCGGCTTCAAAGGCTTCTTCATCGTTCATTCCCTTTGCTATGAAGGATTCAACCTCTCTGTCAAAAAGTTGCTGCTGATATTCTTTGGAACGTTTTGCCGAAACAACAGTAAGTTCGATTCCGTCTTCTTTTGCCGCTTCTGCCATGTCAAGATAATAGTTTGCCGCACGATAATCCATTTCATAATCACCCTGAATCTTTTTGGGATAAACGATAAAATCTTCAGGTAAAGGATAATCACGACTTACTATATAAAAAGCCCAGGGGTTGTCCACTTCAATTTCAGGCTCTTTTCTCTCGGTTGTGGTAACTTCGGGAGTGGTTTCAGAAAGCGATGTTTCTGCGTTCTTTTTTTCTTCGGCTCTTTTTCTCCCCGGCATAGTTGTGAAAAAAACAAGGGTGATTAAAAGTGCTGAAAGAAGTATTACAAATATAAATTCTTTTTTCATAGTAAATTCCTTTTATAAGATTTCATATACATTTAAATTATATATCATATTCAGTGTGTTTTCAAGACTATTTTATGATTACTGTTTCAAAAAATACATAGTAATTTAAGAATATGATAAAGCTGTTGACAAAATGGAACATATGTTCTATAATAAAACTCGAGGGATTTCGGAATATAATTTTCTTGTTTTTGCTTTAATTTTTTGACTGAAGGTGAGTAAACTTGGGAAAAATTCGTATTCCATTTGATGTGTTCTGTCAGAAAGCAGTAAGTAATGAAAGTTTTTTTACCGATGCCCCGTCGGAAGAAAACGGAATTGACAGAAAGTTAATAAAAAAAGCTTTAGCACATGTTATTAATCAAGAACTCAGCCCTAAACAGCGGCAATATGTCGTTATGTATTATAGCGAAAATCTTAATATGGAAGAAATCGCAAAGCGTTGCGGTGTTTCAAAATCAACCGTATCGAGAACTGTTTCAAGGGCGAGAAAAAATATTGCCGATAGAATAGGAATTCTGATTAAATTCAGAAAAACAGAATAAATTTAAGGTGGTTATATAATGACAACTCCTATCGTTGATTTTCTTTGTTCCTATGAAAAAAACATTTCATCAAGACTTCATATGCCCGGACATAAGGGAAAATGCAGTATCAACCCTCTCGCTGCTTCCTATCTTATGGATATAACAGAGGTTAAGGGTGCGGATAGTCTTTATGAGGCAGAAGGTATAATTCATGAAAGCGAAAAAAATGCCGCAGAAGTTTTCTCTGTTAAGCATACTTTCTATTCAGCAGGAGGTTCAACTCTCGGAATACAGACAATGCTTTCAGTGGTTGTCGGTGAAAAAGGAAAAATCATCGCCGCAAGAAACGCTCATCGTGCGTTTGTTAATACCTGTTCGCTTATCGACACCGATGTAATATGGGTGACAGGTGAGAACGCTGATGTTATTTCTTCTTCTGTTACTCCTTATGATATTGAAAAAGCTCTTTCAGAAGAAAAAGATGCTGATGCCGTTTATATAACGTCACCCGATTATTATGGAAGAATTGCCGATATAAAAGGGATTTCAGAGGTGTGCAGAAAATATAACGTTCCATTGATCGTTGATAACGCACACGGCTCACACCTTGCTTTTCTTGAAGAAAATCTTCACCCGATAGCATTAGGAGCTGATATATGCTGTGATTCAGCACATAAAACTCTTCCGGTTTTAACGGGCGGTGGATATATTCATACAAATAACGAAAAATATGCATCTTTAATAAAAGAAAAACAGTCTTTATATGGCTCTTCGAGTCCTTCATATCTCATTTTGGCATCACTTGATTGTTGCAATTTCACACTCTTCGAATCAGGAAGAGAACTTATGAAATATCAGTCTGAAAATATGAAAAAACTAAAAGACAGACTTTCTCCTGCATGGAGCTTTATAGGAGATGATATTCTTCATTTAACCGTTGAAGCTTATAAAGCGGGACTTTCAGGTGAAGCTCTTGCTGAAAGACTTCGTGAAAGCGGTATTGAATGTGAATATGCTGATGAATATTATGTAACATTCCTTTTCTCTGTTATAAACGATGAAGAAGATTATGACTTTTTAGCTGAAGCTATGGAGAAAATTATTCAGCCTAGAATACTCATAAGAAAAGACGAAACTCCTTTTGTTCTTCCGAAAAAAGCGATGTCGATAAGAGAGGCAACCTTTGCTGAAAGCGAAAAAATCTCTGTTGATAACGCAGAAGGAAGAATATGTGCTCATAATATAACTCATTGCCCACCTTGTATTCCCATAGTTGTTGCAGGGGAGATTATAGATAAAAATTCCGTTAATATTTTAAAAAGGTATAGCATTTTTGAGATAAATGTGGTAAAATAAAATGTAACGGAATTTTTCCGGAATTTGCGATAAGGGGCGGTATAATGAAACTTATATATGCCATTGTCAGTAATAACGATACCAAAAGCGTCGGAACAGCGCTTATAAACGCAGGATATTATGCTACAAAACTCGCTTCTACAGGCGGTTTTCTCTCATCGGGAAGCACAACTTTCCTTATAGGTGTTGAAGATGAAAAAGTAGATAGCGTTATTGCGATAATTTCAGAAAAAAGCCGTCGTAGAAAACAGTTTGTTCCGTTTGTGAATTCGTCTTTCGGCGGAGGAGCTATACCTTCACCACCGATAGAAGTTTCTGTCGGCGGAGCGACAATTTTCGTAACCGATGTTGAAAGGTATGAAAAGGTTTAGTATGGAAAAAATATACGGAAACGAAGATATTATGTCATCGCTTGATGCGATGTTTTCTTCCGATAGAATACCTCATTCCTTTCTCATTTTCGGAGAAAAGGGACTTGGCAAGAAAAAAATCGCCGATTATATCGCGTCAAAGCTTGTTGAAAGCGAAAGGGTACATGCTCATCCCGATGTAATCTATGCCGAACATGAAGGTAAATTACAGGGCTTTAAAGCAGACCATGTCCGTCATCTTATGGCCGATTCGTTTATAACTCCCAACGATGCTGATAAAAAAGTATATATCTTTACCGATTGCGATAATATGTCATCTGTTTCTCAGAATGCGCTTTTAAAAGTTGTTGAAGAACCGCCACAGTTTTCTTATTTCATTTTCACCGTTTCTTCAAAAGACCTGATGCTTTCAACAATTCTTTCGCGAGTTGTTTCTTTTGGTGCTACCGAATGCAGTGAGGAAGAATGTATGAAAGCACTCACAGAAAAAGGTTTTTCAGAAGAAGATATTTCATCAGCCGTTTCTGCATTTCATGGAAACATAGGAAAATGCGAAAGCTATATTTCAGATGAAAATATCAGGTCAAGAATAGAAACTGTAAAGAATATAGCCGATTCCATTGCGGAATGGAACGAATATAACACCCTTAAATTTTTATCTGCTATTGAGGGTGAACGTTCGGATATAAAAGAATCTCTTTATGCTCTTTCAAAAATAATGAGAGATGCTTCTGTTTCGCGTTTCGGAGGTAAATATATCAGTTGTTACCCCGAGGGTGCTAAAAAAATATCCGCAAAAATATCATCAAAGAAAATCGAGGGAATTTATCTTATCATAACAGAATCGATAAAAAAGCTCGATACCAATGTTTCCGCAGGAACAGAACTCGCATCACTCTGCGGACAGATATATAATCTTTATCTTTAAGGAGTATCAGAATGGCTGAAATTATAGGAGTCAGATTTAAAAGTGTCGGGAAAATTTATTATTTCGCACCCGGCAAGGAAAAGGTTGAAAACGGTCAGAAGGTTATTGTTGAAACCGCAAGGGGAGTTGAGTGCGGAACAGTAGTCGTTTCAAACAGAGAAGTTCCCGACAGCGAACTTTCAGCACCCTTAAAACCTGTTATCAGAATAGCAACCGAAAAAGACCTTGAAACTGTTGTTGAAAATAAGAAAAAAGAAGAAGAAGCTTTCAAAATCTGTGAAGAAAAGATAGCAAAGCATAAGCTTGATATGAAACTCGTTGATGTTGAATGCACATTCGACAACAACAAACTTCTCTTTTATTTCACAGCAGAAAACAGAGTTGATTTCCGTGAGCTTGTAAAAGACCTTGCATCTGTTTTCAGAACAAGAATAGAACTCCGTCAGATAGGCGTACGCGATGAAGCAAAGATGCTTGGCGGACTTGGAATTTGCGGAAGACCATTCTGTTGTAACGGCTTTTTAGGAGAGTTCCAGCCCGTTTCAATAAAAATGGCTAAAGAACAGGGACTTTCTCTTAATCCTACAAAGATTTCGGGAACATGTAGCAGACTTATGTGTTGCCTTAAATACGAACAGGAAAGTTATGAAGATTTAATCAGAACAACTCCAAAGGTCAACGCTTATGTAAGTACACCAAGCGGAAATGGTTTTGTTGAAGAAGTAAATCTCATAACAGGAAAACTTAAAGTAAAACCTGAAAATTCAGATGGTGCATCATTCATCATTCATAAAAGCGAAGTTTCAATCATCAGAGATGGTGAAGCTAACAAGCTCAGCAAAGATGAAATCAGAGCACTCAAAGGTTTGGAATAAAAATAAAACCACCCACAACTGTGGGTGGTTTTTTGTGTTTTAATTCTTAATCTGCTTTGAAACAAGGCTTTCTCCGCAATAAATCTGGCGAAGCTTTGGTTTTTCAATTTTACCTGTGGGGTTACGGGGGACTTCTGCGAAGATAATCTTGTGTGGTCTCTTGTATCTAGGAAGTTTCTGACAGAATGCATTTATGTCGTCTTCTGTGCAGGCTGAATTTTCTTTGAGTGAAATAATAGCAGTTGCGATTTCACCGAGACGCTTATCGGGAAGACCTATAACAGCAACGTCCTTTATATCGGGGTGACTGCGTAAGAAATCTTCAATCTGAACAGGATAGAGGTTTTCACCACCGCTGATGATAACGTCTTTCTTTCTGTCAACAAGATAGATAAATCCATCTTCGTCCTGCTCTGCCATATCTCCTGTGAAAAGCCAGCCGTCCCTTAATGTTTCGGCAGTTGCCTTTTCGTCACGATAATAACATTTCATAACACCGGGGCCTTTTACGCAGAGTTCTCCGACTCCGCCCTTTTCAACAATTTCACCGTTTTCGTCAACTATCTTTACTTCCCAGCCATATCCCGGAACGCCGATAGCACCTACTTTATGTATGTTTTCAACACCAAGATGAACACAACCGGGGCCTATTGATTCAGAAAGACCATAGTTTGTGTCGTATGAATGGTCAGGGAACTGTTTTTTCCATCTCGCGATAAGTGATGGAGGAACAGGCTGTGCACCGATATGCATAAGTCTCCACTGAGAAAGCTTGTAGTCTTCAAGGTTTATGTCGCCTCTTTCAACTGCATCAAGTATATCCTGAGCCCAGGGAACTAAAAGCCATACTATTGTGCAGAGTTCGTCTGAAACTGTCTGTAAAATTGTTCTGGGACTAACGCCCTTTAAGATTACCGCCTTTGAACCTGAATGTAAACTTCCGAACCAGTGCATTTTAGCACCTGTATGATAAAGCGGAGGGATACAAAGGAAAACATCATCTTTTGTCTGGCTATGATGCTTCTGTTCAACAGTTGCAGAATGCATAAGACTTCTGTGGTCGTGAAGAATAGCCTTGGGGAACCCTGTTGTTCCCGACGAAAAATAGATAGCAGCGTCATCTTCATCTGTAAGTTTTATGTCAGGCTTTTCACCTGAACAGTTGCAGACAAGACTGTCATAATGTTCTGCAAAAGAGGGACATCCTTCTCCTACATAGAAAAGAAGTCTGTTTCTGCTGATTTCTTCGGCGATTTCTTCAACTCTTCCTATAAATTCAGGGCCGAACATGAGAATGTCAACTTCAGCGAGGTCAAGACAATATTTTATTTCGTCTGATGTGTATCTGAAATTAAGGGGAACAGCGAGTGCACCTGTCTTTAAGATTCCGAAATAGATAGGTAACCATTCAAGGCAGTTCATTAAAAGAATACCGACCTTATCGCCTTTTTTAACCCCTCTCTGTAAAAGCAGATTAGCAAAACGATTTGCCTTTTCATCGAAAACTTTCCATGTAATTTCTCTTCTGTAATGAGAAATAGGGTCTGTTTCGATAAGTTCGTATTCTTTCCATGTGATTCTTCTTTTTTCCTTGATTTCGGGGTTTACTTCAACGAGTGCAACATCGCTTCCGAAATCCGAGGCATTTCTTTCGAGTAATTCTGTAATAGGCATTTTAAAAATCCTCTCATCTATATTTTAAAACATAAAAACTTTTATGCGTTAAATCATACAAGTGATATTATACCACATTCCGACAAAAAAGTAAAGACTAAAAATAATATTTAATGGTGGGAAAATTTCTTCTCACAAAACTTTTGTTACCTTGACATTTAAGCCTTACTAATGTAAAATTATCGGTATAGGAAAGTATATGTGCATTTATCTTTTAAACTTCGCATAAATTGTTATAAAAAATATTTTTGCGGAGTGATTTTATATGAAGAAAAAGAAGATAAATGGCTATACAAAACCCATCTGCATTATGATGTCTTTAGTTCTTTGCTATACCGCAACATACTATGCCGTAAACAGCATTGAAATGACAGTTCCTACATCTCTTACATATCCCGATGAAGAACTTTATATCGTTCTCGATGCGGGACACGGCGGAATGGACGGCGGTTGTTCTACTGCTGATGGTGTTCCTGAAAAGGGGATAAACCTTAATATCGCAAAAGAAGTCGGAAAACTTTTAGAACTTCAGGGGTATAATGTAATTCTCACAAGAGAAACCGATACATCTATCCACGACAAAGGTGTTGAGGGAATAAGGGCACAGAAAGAATCCGATATGGAAAACCGGCTCTCTGTCTTCAATGAACATAATAACGCGATATGCGTTTCCATTCATCAGAATAATTTTACCGACCCCTATTATAGCGGTGCACAGATGTTCTATTCAGAGAATAATCCTGAAAGCGAAACGCTTGCTCGTATTATGCAGGAGAATTTTGTAAGGAATCTTCAACCTGATAATCAGAGAGAGATAAAACTCTCAGGAAAAGAACTTTATCTCTGTTATTTTTCTGAAAACCCGACAGTTATGGTTGAATGTGGATTTCTTTCAAATCCCGATGAGGCCGAAAAACTAAAAAACCCGATGTATCAGAAAGAGGTTGCTTTCACGATATTTTCGGGAATAAATGAATTTATTGAAAAACGAGGATAATAAAAATGTCAGGAAAAAACAAAACTGTTTTCATGTGTAACGAATGCGGATATGAAAGTTCGAAATGGAACGGAAAATGTCCCGCCTGCAACGGTTGGAATACCTTTGAAGAAATAACTCTTAAGGCAACAACAAAGTCGGGTGCAAGAAAACCCGTTTCTGTTGCCGAAAAGATAGAGGAACTTTCTGAAATCGATATTGAAGGCGATATCAGATACCCTACAGGCAGTAAAGAACTCGACAGAGTTTTAGGCGGAGGACTTGTAAAGGGAAGCCTTGTTCTTTTAGGCGGTGAACCCGGAATAGGTAAATCGACACTTCTCTTACAGATATGCCAGTATTTCGGCGATGACGGACTTCATAACGGCCTCCTGCTGTTTTGAGAAAGTGTAGCGCGGCGGGCGGGCGCTGGCAAGAATGCGTCTTTCCTTTCCCTGCGAAAGGGACTATGTTTCGGAAAACATCGGCGCATCCCGCGCTCTGGAGCGTTCCATGAGAGAGATCTCCTTCGATACCATACGCGACACCGTGGCCGCACTGGCCGTGGAAGCCTGCTGTCGCATGCCCGCCCCCGTGCTCGACGCCATGCGCGCCGCACGCGAAACCGAACCTTCACCCACCGGACGCGACGTGCTGGGCCAGCTCATCGAGAACGCCGGCATCGCCGCCTCGGAGACCTGCCCCATCTGTCAGGATACCGGCCTTGCCGTGGTGTTCGCGGAAATCGGTCAGGACGTCCACATCACGGGCGGCCTGTTCGAAGACGCCGTGAACGCGGGCATCGCCAAGGGCTACACCGAGGGCTATCTGCGCAAATCGTCGGTGGAAGAGCCGCTTTTCGAACGCCGCAACACCCGCGACAATACCCCGGCCATACTCCACACCCCCGCCATCATCCATACCCGGCTCGTGGCCGGAGACCGCATCACGCTCCGCCTCGCCCCCAAGGGCGCCGGGAGTGAGAACAAGGGCGCTCTGCACATGCTCGTTCCGGCGGACGGCATCGAAGGCGTGAAGCGTGCCGTGCTCGACACCGTGCGCCATGCCGGAGCCAGCCCCTGCCCGCCCATGGTCGTTGGCGTGGGCATCGGCGGCAACATGGAACT
>CALGTU010000191.1 GCA_937901465.1 uncultured Clostridia bacterium
GATAGGAACACCCCATGTTCTCTGACGCGAGATACACCAGTCGCTTCTGTCGTTTACCATGCCCTTGATTCTGTCTTCGCCCCATGCAGGAATCCATTCAACGCCTTCTATAGCCTTGATTGAATCTTCCTTAAAGCCCTTTACTGAGCAGAACCACTGTTCTGTTGCTCTGAAAAGAACGGGGTTTTTACATCTCCAGCAGTGTGGATACTGGTGAACGATTTTTTCGAGCGCGAATAATGCGCCACAGTCTTCAAGGTCCTGAGCGATAACCTTATTTGAGTCTGTTGTTGTGAGACCTGCGTATTTTCCGGCTTCAGCTGTCTGAACACCCTTTGCGTCAACAGGAACTACTATTCCGATTTCGGGGTATTTCTTACATACTTCAAAGTCGTCAACACCGAAACCGGGCGCTGTATGAACACAACCTGTACCGCTTTCGAGAGTAACATGGTCACCAACGATAACAAGTGATGTTCTATCCATAATAGGATGATTTGTAACGATATATTCGAGTTCTTTACCCTTGAAAGAACCTGTTGTTGTGTAGTTTTCAATCTTAGCAGCTTCCATTGTGGGTCTTACAAGTTCTGCTGCCATAACATAGTTTTCACCGTTTGCCTGAACAACTGTGTATTCATATTCAGGACCTAAGCATATAGCAAGGTTTCCGGGGAGTGTCCATGTTGTTGTTGTCCAGATAACGAAATATGTCTTACTGAGGTCAAGACCTAAATCAGCAAATTTTCCCTTATCGTCAGCTACTCTGAACTTAACATAGATTGAATGACAAGGATCGTTTGCATATTCGATTTCTGCTTCAGCAAGTGCTGTCTGGCAATCGGGACACCAGTAAACAGGCTTGAGGCCCTTATACATATAACCCTTGCCATACATATCACCGAAGATTTCAACCTGTCTTGCTTCAAATTCGGGCTTGAGTGTTAAATAAGGGTCATCAAAATCACCCCATACACCAAGACGGATAAACTGATTCTTCTGGTTTTCAAGCTGATTGAGAGCATATTTATGACAATGTTCACGGAGTTCTACGGGAGGGATAGCACCGTTTTCAACACCGAGTTCTTTCATCGCTCTGAGTTCTATGGGAAGTCCGTGAGTATCCCAGCCAGGAATATAGGGAGCACAGAAACCATTCATATTCTTGTATCTTACAATAATATCCTTGAGAACCTTGTTGAGTGCTGTTCCCATATGGATATCGCCGTTTGCATACGGAGGGCCGTCATGAAGAACATAAAGAGGCTTTTCTTTATTCTTTTCTATCATGGCGTAATATGTTCTGTCCTTTGCCCATTCCTCGAGCATTACAGGTTCTTTCTGTGTGAGATTTCCTCTCATTGAAAATTCCGTTTTCGGAAGATTGAGGGTGTTGTTGTAATCCTGTGACATTTCTTATTCTTCTCCTTTGGGTGAAAATTGCTTTTGTAAAGAATTAAACTGTTTCTTCAGCTTCTTCTGTTTCTTCAACTTCAACTTCTTCTTCGGCTTCTTCTTCAGCTTCTTCGTCTACCATGCCGGGAATATTGTTGATAAGACCGATATGTTCTTTATAGAGTTCGAGAAGATCTCTCTTGAATTCGCCTGAAGCTTTCTGTGTGTTTGCAAGAATCTTCTTTTCTCTTTCAAGCTGAACTCTTGTATCGCTTAAAATTTCATCAGATTTAGCGTTTGCTTCGGCAAGAATCTTTTCTGCCTTCTGCTTTGCTTCTTCCACAACCTGATGTCCCTGACGCTGAGCACCGAGGAGAGCGTCCTTGAGAGCATCTTCGTCCTTCATGTAATCTCTGATCTTATCAGCGAGAACATCGAGTTTCTTATCGCAATCTTCTTTTTCCTTGATGAGCTGAGCGATTTCGATTGAGAGTTCTCTCAAGTAATCGTCAACATCTTCCTGCTTATAACCGAAGGCTGCTTTTTCAAATCTTTTGCTGTTTACTTCTTTTGCATTAATCATCGTTAAAACCATCCTTATGTGTATTTTTTTAGTTTAATGTGTAGTTTTTCTTTTCTGGTAAGTCCCCCGATTTCAGAAAGAATGAATTTTCCGAAACCTTTTACGGAGAATATATCATTTTCCGAGAAGGTATAAGACGGTGAGAAAATTTTCATATAATTGACATCTATTCCGTTGGATTTTATAAAATCCGCCGATTTTGCACGGCTTATCCCTGTTGCGAGAGAAACTATGCAATCTGCTCTTAAAGATGCCACAACGCCTTCGATTTCTTTAAAACTTTCGTTTAAAGTAACCACTACCTCATCGCATACTCTTACTTTGACGCCGACAGAACCCACCTTTGAAATCTGGCTTATGATATTTTCGCTTACTGTATCATAAGCGAAAAGGGTTGTTTTTCCCTCTTCAACGAAAATATCTCCTATCATTTCGCGTTTTATTCCAAGCGCCATGACGGAACCCAGAAAATCACGATGTGTGAGTTTATCTGTTTTACGATAAACAAACTCAACGGGAACTATCGGAAAAACATCAGAAGAAGGAGTATCGGGAAAAAGTCCCAAAACCTTTCTTTTGCAGATATCATCTCCCCCGAAGAAGAGGAAATTATCAAATCCTTTTTCTGAAAGGGTTTTCTCTGCTATCATCTGCTGTCGTTCATCGAGAAAAGGTGTGAATTTAGGTGTGTATTTATTTTCGGCAACATATATGAAATCACCGAGTCTTGATATAAGATGCTTATCCTCATCGGAAAGAATAAACTGTAACTCAGGCATATATATTACAGAAATACACCATTGCTTTCGAGTTCACCAACAAGGTCTTCACCAACAAAACCTACATTGTAGGGTGTGATGATGAATGTGTTGTTTGCAACAGGCTTGATATTTCCGCCGTTTGCATATGCAACACCGCCTAAGAAGTCGATAATTCTTCTTGTAACATCGGGTGTTGTTGATTCAAGGTTGAGAACGACTGTCTTCTTTGAGTTGAGATGGTCGGCAATCTGCTTTGTATCAGCAAAAACTTCGGGCTTAACAAGAATAACCTGAAGCTGTGCTGTTGCATGAATGTTTACAACCTTATTTCTTTTTTCCTCTTCGCTTTCATCGAAAGGCATATCATCTGTGTAGTTTTCTTCTGTTTCATCGTATTCATCTTCGCCGTTGATACCGAAGTATCCACCGATTTTGTTTAAAAAGCTCATAAATTATCCCTCCGTTATTTTCTGGAACCGAAAAGTGCGGTTCCTATTCTGACTACATTAGAGCCATATTTTATAGCAACGGGAAAATCCGATGACATTCCCATTGATAAAACCCATACACTACTATTATCTATGTTTTTGGCCTTAATGTCAATAAAAAGTTCCTGCATTTTACAAAAAAATTTCTCGGAACACTCTTTAGGGGGTATTGACATAAGCCCTGAAACACGGATATTAGGCAATTCAGACAGTTCATAGCAAAAATCAAGCAATTTATCGGGGTCTACCCCGCTTTTTGATTCTTCCCTGCCGATATTGACTTCGATGAGGATATCTGTTGTTTTTTCTCTTATCTGTGAAAGACGGTTGATTTCTTTTGCAAGTTTAATACTATCAACCGAATGTATTCT
>CALGTU010000192.1 GCA_937901465.1 uncultured Clostridia bacterium
TGCTTTTGTTGTTTTATTCATCTTTTTTTATAAAACGAAAAGATTGCCTGTATTTCTAGGAAACACGACGACGCCGTACTGGTGTACTGCCAGGAGTGTTGACGACGAAAGACGGGCGAGATTTCTCGTTTTATTACCCCACAAAGTAAAAAGACACTCTTATTATTCTTTGATAAATCCTTTTCTTATAAGAGGTATAAACATTCCGCCGACAGCGTTTCCGAGTGACATAACGATAAGATAACCGAAAGCCTTGGCTGACCACATTTCTGCAACTGTGAAATAGAACATATTTGCGATACAGTGTTCAAATCCGCTTAAAATAAAAACAATAACGGGAAGGAATATTGCAAAAACCTGAGCGGTCGGGTTTTTGATTGTCTTATAACCATCTGCTGCTATGAACATCAACATTCCACAGAAAAATGCAAGAATAAAAATGCTGAGAAGGTTATCTGAAAGTTTTGTTTCACACATTGCTTTCGCTTTTTCGCCTATTCCTGAAATTCTTGTACAAAGAACGAGAAGTCCCGTTGCGGCTGTTCCGATGAAATTTCCGACCCATATAATAAGAAGATCGATAATATATGCGGGTTTATTTTCAACAGCATAGCCTACTTTTCCTGTGAAAAGGCTGAGCCCGAATGTGAGTATGACGAAAAGGCCTGTTCCGAAAAGTGCTGCACCTATGTATCTGCTTTCACATGAAAGACATACAACCCCGCCTATGCCTATCGCAAAACCTGTTATTATCGCTCTTAAAAGAATATCAAAATATCGTTTCATAAAATCCCCCTTGAAATTGTTATAATAAAATTCTACCATATCCGACAGGAATAGTCAACAAAAAACACCGCTCATTAATGAACGGTGCTTTGATTTTTATGATATTAATATCCGAGCTTTGTTGACATGAATGCTCTGTCGTTACAGAATTCAAGCGCTGCCTGACGGTTGATCTTTCCTTCCTTATAGAGATTGAAAATATAATCGTCCATAACGATCATGCCGTTTCTTGCACCCTGCTGCATAGCTGTTTCAAGGTTATGACACTTATCTGCACGGATAAGGTTCTTAACAGCGTCTGTTCCGACGAGAACTTCGAGTCCGCATACTCTTGAGTTGCCATCTGCTGTAGGAATGAGAACCTGAGAAACTACGCCTTCGAGAGTCTGTGCGATCTGAACGAGCATCTGTGAACGAATCATAGGAGGACAAGCGTCGATAATTCTTCCGACTGTTTCAGCAGCACCCTTTGTATGAAGTGTTGCAAGAACGAGGTGTCCTGTTTCAGCGGCTGTTACAGCGAGCTGGATTGTTTCAAAGTCTCTCATTTCGCCGACGAAGATAACATCGGGGTCTTCACGGAGAGCTGAACGAAGAGCAAGGTCGAATGTCTTTACATCGGCACCGACTTCTCTCTGGTGGATAAGAGCGAGATCGGGTTTATAACGATATTCAACGGGGTCTTCGATTGTGATGATATGACAAGCGCGGTTTTTGTTGATATAGTCAATCATAGCCGCGAGAGTTGTTGTTTTACCTGAACCTGTAGGTCCTGTAACGAGGATAAGTCCGCTCTTTCTCTGTGCGAATTCTGTTAAAACATGAGGGAAACCAAGGTCATCGAGTGACTGAACTTCTGCATTAAGAAGACGGATTGATGCAGCGAGTTTGCCCATCTGATGAAATACGTTTACACGCTGTCTTGCGCCTGTTGAGATTTCGAAAACAAAGTCAAGGTCTTCACCTGCGTTAAGGCGCTGTTCCTGTTCTGCTGTGAGCATTGAAAGGATTGTTCTGTTTACAACCTGGTCGTCCATATCGTTAAGACGAACGAGGTTACCATTGATTCTGAAGACAGTGGGAGCACCTACTGTCATATGGATATCGGATGCGCCATTATTTCTGGCCGCCATAATAAATTCTTCAAATGTCATACAAAATACTCCCCTATCTTACTTAATTTTAAACTGAATTCCGCTTGCGGAAAGATAAACGTCTGTGCAGATATTTGCGATACGCTGGTTGACTGTTCCGAGGATTTCTCTGAAAAGTCTCTGTTCTCTCTTTTCGGGACAAACAGAAAAACCGGGTTCGATTGTTATGATGAGAAGATCTCCGTTTATTTCTTTAACTGTTTCGATAAGAGAAATAAGCTTATCAATTATGTTCTTTT
Organism: uncultured Clostridia bacterium; assembly: GCA_937901465.1. Classification (GTDB taxonomy): domain Bacteria; phylum Bacillota; class Clostridia; order Oscillospirales; family Ruminococcaceae; genus RGIG4131. The sequence goes on from CALGTU010000192.1 coordinate 2,180, forward strand.
CGATTTCTTTTTTCTGTTCTTCTGTCATTTCTTCGGGATTGGGGCAAGCCGCATACATTTCTCTTGAAACATAAGCACCAAGTCCGTCGAAGATTGTGAACTTATGGTTACGGTCGATATACTTTGCGGGATCGTCAACATCTTTGGCGATTTCCCATTCGATACCGTTTCTCTTGTTGTTGAAAGCGATTCTGTCGGCTATTTCTTTGTCAAGTTCTTTATTTATGCAAAGATAAAGAACATTGTCACAAGCCTGGTAGTATGTAATTGCCCAACGGGTTTTACCACTCGCCGCTCCTCCTGTGATGAACTGAATTTTTGACATAGCTATAACTTCCCTTCGTTATGTTAATGAGGAATAATGTTACATATATTTTAATGATACCATATCTTAATTTTATTTGCAATATATTTTTAATAAATTTTGAAAAAATCTTTAATAGAATTATATTTTTTCTATTCCGAAAAATTCCTTGAAGTTTTCTGAGAAGATTTTTCTGTTATCTTCAAAAGAAAGACCTAATGAGAAAAATCTTTCAAGTTCTTCGGTAGCGCTCCACATAGGGAAATCTGTTCCGAAAAACATATTTTCAACGCCGTAATAATCTATAAGTTCTTTAGCCATTTCTCTTGAAATCATAGGGAGAGAACTTGATGTATCAAATCTTACATTAGGATTTCTTCCGATACATTCCTTCGCTTCTTCCCAACAACGATAACCGCCGAAATGGGCAGCCAGAACCTTTAAGTTTTTAAAATCAGAAAGAACTCTTTTAAGGCGATGGGGTTTTGAATAATCGTATCTGTCATCGCCCATATGGAAAAGAACGGGAAGTCTTCCCTCGGCCGCTTCATAGATTTTGTATGCATTTTCAGAATCTATATCAAACTTCTGAAAATCGGGGTGAAGTTTTATTCCCTTAAATCCCATTTCAACCATTCTGTCTATCTCATCGCCTATATTTTCATAATCGGCATGCATTGTTCCGAACGGGAAGAATTCGCTATGGAGTTTTGCTTCTTCCATAATGAAATTGTTGATGCTTTCAACCTGTGCGGGAATTGTTGCTGCTGAACATACAAGATATTTTTTAACCCCTATTCTGCTTCCGTTTTCGATAAGAACATCTGAAGAACCCTTTGAAAACATCTTTATATCATAGAAATCGCCTATTGCATCAGAGGCTTTCTGTGATATTTTTTCGGGGTAGATATGGGTATGTGCATCGATGATTTCAAATTGTTCTGCTGTAAAAGTTTCCATTTCAAAAAAATCTCTTTTCTATATAAAATATTACCTTTTCAGTTTATTACATCGCACCAAATTTGTCAATACACTTGCACTTTAAACCGATATGTTATATAATAAATTTGTGGATATTTTAAAATTTATCGGGAGAAAAAATATGTTTTATTGTTACGGTGTTTCGGAAAAGGGTAATACCCGCAAACGAAACGAAGATGCTTTTATGATAAACCGCATTATCCTGTCTCATTCCGAGATAGAGGGAAAGGCGGAAAATCCGTTTATCGTTGCTGTTGCTGACGGCGTTGGCGGAGAGAATAACGGAGAAAAAGCCTCAAAGCTTTCTTTACAGCTTCTTTCAAACATAAAATACTCCTCGAAAACAAATCTCAAAAAGAAAATATCAGATATCCACAAAAATATTCTCGCTTATGGAATGGATCACGAAGACAGTCTTAATATGCAGACAACTTTATGTGCGCTCGCTGTCGACGAAAACGGTCTGGCAACGCTTATAAACATAGGCGATTCTAAAATGCACAAGTTTTCAGACGATAATCTAATTCAGCTTTCAAAAGACCAGACACTTGTTCAGCTTCTTGTTGACCTTGGCGAAATAACTCCTGAGCAGGCAAAGGTTCACTCACAGAAACATGTTATCATTTCATCTCTCGGAAATGTTGAACAGGAACCCGAACCTCAGATTGAAAAAATAGGCGCAATAAATCCTGACGATATGATTCTTATTTCAACTGACGGTCTTTCGGATTATCTTTCCGATGATGAGATAAAAGGTGTTTTGAAAAAGAATATTCCACACATAAAGAAACTGAAAGAACTTGTTTCGCTCGCTATGAAAAACGGCAGTAAAGATAATCTGACAGCCGTTCTTGTTACGGGAAAGGAGAAATAATCCCTTGAAGAAAAAACGCAGAAGTTACAATCTTCTTATATGGCTTTTATATCTTGCATCGGTTGTTATAATGATTGCCGTTTTCTTTGGAAATGCAAATCCCGCTATGCTTATGGTTTCAATTTTCTGTATAGCACTCGGCGGAACATTATCGGGTGCGCAATTCAACAGAGAATTCAACGAACAGGTTGAAGAACGCAGAAGAAAAAACGAAGAGCGAAGAGAAAGAAGACGCCGAAGAAGATATTGATGTATAAATAATAAAAAAATACAAAAACTACCTCTGAGAAAAAAATCGGAGGTAGTTTTATTTATGTCTGTTTCAAAAAGAGAATACAAGGAAATGACCGAAAAAGCGTCGCCGAAATCAAAGTCTTTCAAAGATTGTCTGAAGGCTTTTTTAATAGGCGGAGCGATATGCACTTTCGGAGAGTTTTTATCTAACTTTTATCTCTATCTCGGACTTTCAAAAGATGAAGCATCATCTTTTGTTTCGATAACGCTTATAGTTATAAGTGCACTCCTTACAGGACTTGGAATTTATGAAAAAATCGCAAAGCATGCGGGTGCGGGAACACTTGTTCCCATAACGGGGTTTGCAAATTCGGTTGTATCCCCCGCTCTTGAATTCAAGACCGAGGGGTATATTTTAGGGGTTGGTGCAAAGATTTTTATAATTTCAGGACCCGTTATACTTTATGGGATATTATCATCATCTGTTTATGGAATTATTTATTATTTCTTTCTGAAAGGATAATAGGATAACTGTCATCATAAGGTTTTACGATATCGGGATTTTCATTGGCATAAGAAAAAATAGCAGAAGAAAGTTTTTCAGCTGTTTCTCTTATAGTTCTTATAGGAAGTGAAAAAACGCTTTCGCAAACGGGAGAAAGAGTTATAACTCTTACACCTTCAAAGTTCATAATACGATAAGGCCATATTTTGCAATCGAATGGTTTTTCATCGCCTAAAGCACAGCCTTTGTCTGTTAAAACGGGGCAATAATAAATTCCGTTTTCATCGGGGTTTTCCATTCTGAAAAGATAGCTTTCTCCCTTTTCTATGAATTTTACATCGGGATATGAAGCGTTTATTTTTTCTTTAAGATTTTTTGTCACAACGGGAGTTTCCCAGATATCATATTTATCGAATGTGCAGCATAATCTGCAGTTTGCACATGTTTCTTTTGAGAGTATTTCCTTTAGCATAAGTTCCTCCATAAAAACCGAGGGCACCGAGGTGTTATGTCCGGTGCCCTCAATATTTTGTAAAGTTAATTATTCAGACTATACGTTAGCTGCTTTTTTGTTTTTCTCTGCCTGTTCCATAGCGGCAACAAGTGAACGAAGTCTTATCTTTGCAGCACCGAGATTGCTGATTTCGTCGATTTTAAGCTGAGTATAGAGCTTTCCACCATTTTCTAAGATAGAACGAACTTCGTCTGTTGTGATAGCGTCTATTCCGCAACCGAATGAAACAAGCTGAACAAGCTGCATATCGTCCTGCTTTGTAACATATTCCGCTGCTTTATAAAGTCTTGCGTGGTATGTCCACTGATTGAGAACCGAAATATTTGGTGTTGAGCCGAGATGAGAAATACTGTCTTCTGTAATAACGGCAAGACCCAAAGATGTTATCAATTTCTGGATACCATGGTTGATTTCGGGGTCGATATGATAAGGTCTTCCCGCTATGACGATAATCTTTCTGCCGTCTGCTCTTGCATCTTCGATAATCTTTTCACCCTGTGCTATAACATCATCTCGGTATGATTTAAGTGCTTTCCATGCTGATTCATATGCTGAAACGATATCTCCCTTTTTGAGATTATACTTTTTGAGTGATTTCTGCATAGCTTCTGCAAAATGCTTTTTGAGGTTGATATCGATATAGGGATAAAGGAAATTATCTTCTGTGAGTGAAGAAACATTTGCCTTTAAAAGTTCGGGATAATATGCAACAACAGGACAGTTATAATGGTTATCACTTCCGCCTTCATCAACATTGTAGCTTTCACAGGGGTAGAAGATGAAGTCTACTCCTCTTTCGAGAAGGCTTTCAATATGACCGTGTGCAATCTTCGCGGGATAGCAGACTGTATCTGAGGGGATTGTATGCTGTCCCTTATAGTAGGTGTTTCTTGTACTTTCTTCTGAACATACTACTTCAAATCCCAAATCGGTGAAGAATGCATGCCAGAAAGGAAGCTGTTCATAGAAACCGAGACAAAGAGGAATTCCCACTTTAGCCTTTGCTTCCCCTACGGGTTTACCCTGCATAACGGATAAAAGTCTGTTATATTTATAATCATAAAGACAAGGGATTTCTTTTTCCCTCTTTATTCCTGCACCCTTTTCACAACGATTTCCCGCGATGAATTTTCTGCCGTCAGAAAAGCCTATTACTGTGAGGTTACAGTGTGCTGTACAACCCTGACATACGGCACCCTTTGAAGTATATGAAAATTCCTTGAGTTCTTCTGCTGAAAGAAGTGATGATTTTTTCTCTGTCTGCTGTTCTTTTGCATATAAAGCGGCACCGAACGCACCCATGAGTCCTGCTATTGCGGGTCTTGTAACGTTTCTGCCGAGTTCCATTTCAAATGAACGGAGAACTGCGTCGTTAAGGAATGTTCCGCCCTGAACAACGATATTCTTTCCGAGTTCATCGGCTGAATTCGCTCTGATAACCTTATAGATAGCATTCTTGATGATAGATGCAGAAAGACCTGCCGAGATATCTTCTACCGAAGCACCGTCTTTCTGTGCCTGCTTAACGTTTGAGTTCATGAATACTGTACATCTCGAGCCAAGGTCAACGGGATTTTCAGCGAAAAGACCGAGCTTTGAGAATTCGGCAATATCGTATCCCATTGCATAGGCAAATGTCTGGATAAATGAACCGCAACCTGATGAACAAGCTTCGTTGAGCATAATGCTATCGATAGCGTTATTCTTGATTTTGAAGCACTTGATATCCTGTCCGCCGATATCGATGATAAAGTCAACATCGGGGCAGAAGAACGCTGCCGCCTTGAAGTGTGCTACTGTTTCAACGATACCGAAATCACAACGGAGTCCTGAGCGGATAAGGTCTTCACCGTAACCTGTAACGGCACTTCCCTTTATGTTTATTCTGCCTTCTGAAAGAGCGTAGATTTCTTCAATCTGTTTTGTGATTATATCAAGAGGCTGTCCCTTTGAAGCACAATAATGATTATAGAGAAGTTTTCCTTCGGGTGTTATCAAAACGAGTTTTGTTGTTGTTGAGCCTGCGTCGATACCGAGATAAGCATCACCCTGATATCCTCTGATATCGGCATAGCCTAAATCACAAGCGCTATGACGCTTTACAAAATCTGCGTATTCTTCTTTTGTATTAAAAAGTCTCGCTGAGGTTATAATAGTATCTGAAACGGGAGCGTTTTCTATTTTTTCAACCGCTTCGGAAAGAAGCATGGGTTCTGTGTTTTCCTTTGCATAAAGCGCACTTCCGAATGCCATGAATACAGGCGCTGTTTCGGGGAAAACCGCTGTTTCTTCGTTAAGAGAAAGTGTTCTTACAAACGCTTTTCTGAGTTCTTTCTGGAAAGATAAGGGTCCTCCTAAGAAAAGAACGTTTCCTTCTATTGTTCTGCCCTGTGCAAGACCTGCAATTGTCTGGTTTACTACTGCCTGAAAAACGGATGCCGCAAGATCGGATTTTTTTGCGCCCTCGTTGATAAGAGGCTGAATGTCGGATTTGGCAAATACACCGCA
>CALGTU010000193.1 GCA_937901465.1 uncultured Clostridia bacterium
ATATGTATTTATGGGTGATTTCATTCAATTTTGACAGTTTTTTTTCGTCAGAAAACACAATTCCCCCGAGTTTTTTTCTGTCAAGCGTTCCGTCGTCTGAAAGAATGTTTCCGAAAACATCTACTGTTTCCTCAAGACATCTGCTTCCCTTAGACATAACCTCTCTCGCAACGATATCTGCATTGATAATGGCAAACCCGCTTTTTTCAAAGGTATTACATACAGTTGTTTTTCCTGAACCACTTTGTCCTGTAAGACCGACAATAATCATAACTTTATTACCTCAAATCCTGCAGCTCTGATAAGTCTGTTATAAACAGCAAGACCTACACCGTCTTTTGAAGGGCATCTGACATATACCGTTTTAGCGTTCATCTCATCAGCCATACGTAATTTACCAAAAAGTTCAGCCGCCTGTTCAGAATCTGTTTCTCCATAAGAAAAATGAGGATAAGGAAACTTGTCAGTTTCATTTCCGAATATCATGGCGTATATGCCTTCAGAATAATTCTTTTCAAAGAAACTGATAAACTCATTATATTCCCCTTCTACAATAACCACATTGGCTTTAGGAGAATAATGTTTATATTTCATTCCGGGCGATGCTACAACAGCATCATCTGACATTTCAGATAAAACACCTTTATCGATTACTACACTGTCAGCAACAGTAAGCAAGTCTTCTTTAGAGATAAATCCCGGTCTTAATATAATAACGTCTTCGCCTGAAAAAGAAATAACTGTTGATTCAACTCCTACAGAACACATTCCACCGTCAACTATCGCTGATATTCTGCCATTCATATCATCGAAAACATGCTTGGCGGTTGTTGTACTCGGTTTACCTGATAAATTAGCTGAAGGTGCTGCGAGCGGCAATCCTGATGCCTTTATTATTTTCTGAGCAATAGGGTTTGAAGGAAATCTTATTCCTACTGTATCAAGCCCACCACTTGTCACTTCGGGAATTATATCTTTTTTAGGAAGAACCATTGTCAGAGGCCCCGGCCAGAATTTATCAGCAATACGATACGCCGTTTCAGGAATATCATGAGCGTATTTTTCTATATCCTCTTTATCAGCAATATGAACTATCAGAGGATTATCCTGAGGTCTTCCCTTTGCAACAAATATTTTTGAAACTGCATCAGGGTTTGTAGCATCAGCAGCAAGACCATAAACAGTTTCTGTAGGAATACCTACAACTTCACCTGATTTAAGAAGCTCGCCCGCTTTTTCTATGTTTTCATCTGTTGGAGAAAGGATTTCTGTATTATAATTCATATTATCACTTCTTATTCATTCGACTGTGCTGAAAGTTTTGCTGCCTGGTCTGCTGTTGCAAGCGCATCTATAACTTCATCAAGGTTACCATCAAGGATATATTCGAGTCTGTAAATTGTAAGACCTATACGATGGTCAGTAATTCTTCCTTCTGGATAGTTATATGTTCTGATACGTTCAGAACGGTCACCCGAGCCTATCTGTGAACGTCTTTCAGCAACTTCTTTATCTGTTTTTTCTTTGAGAGCCATTTCATAAAGCTTTGTTCTGAGCATCTTCATTGCTTTTTCTTTATTTTCTCTCTGACTTCTTTCTTCCTGACATTCAACAACAACACCTGATGGTGCGTGAGTTATACGGACAGCTGATTCTGTTTTGTTGATATGCTGTCCACCTGCACCGCTTGCACGGAATGTATCAAAGGAAAGGTCTGCAGGGTTGATATCTACTTCAACTTCGTCAGCTTCAGGAAGAACAGCAACTGTTGCTGCTGATGTATGAACTCTTCCCTGTGATTCTGTTTCGGGAACACGCTGAACACGATGTGTTCCGCTTTCATACTTGAATCTTGAATATGCGCCTTCGCCTTCAACAGAGAAACTGATTTCCTTAATTCCACCGAGTTCGGTTTCATTTATATTCATAACGTCTATTTTCCAACGTTTGTTTTCAGCATACATAGAATACATTCTGAAAAGAGAATGTGCAAAAAGAGCCGCTTCTTCTCCTCCTACGCCGCCTCTGATTTCGATGATAACGTTTCTGTCATCGTTGGGATCTTTAGGAAGAAGAAGAATTTTGAGGTCTTCTGTAATATTTGCTACCGCCTCTTTTGAAGAATCATATTCTTCCTGAGCCATTTCTCTGAAATCCTTATCAAGTCCGCCAGCATCAAGAAGTTCTTTTGATTCGTCGAAAGTTTTCTTTTCTTTAAGATATTCACGGTATTTTTCAATAATGGGGGTAAGAGTCTTGAATTCTTTCATAAGATCTCTATAAGCAACATTATCGTTTACAACATTGGGATCCATAAGTTTTTCGTTTACTTCTTCAAATCTTTTTTCTGTAAGTTTAAGTTTATCAAACATATCTTTATATCTCCTTAAATAAAATGTCAATTTTATAAAATCTATGAAGCGTTGCTAACGTTCTCTTTCATCACGGTTTACGGACTTGATATTTTTTTCTATTTTATTTCTTGCTACCATAAATTCTCTTCCGCAACCTATACATTTGAGTTTAAAATCCATACCGGACCTTAAGACCAGCATCTCATGCGAACCGCAAGGATGTGGTTTTTTCATTGTAAGTATATCTCTGGGTTCAATATCCAATGCAGTCGCCTCCTAAAAAAATAATACTTTTTATATTATATCACAATTATGGATAAAAAGGCAAATATTTTCTTAATAAAATTATGATTTAAGAGGAAACTAATTTTGTTGAAACTGATTCAAAAGGAGGTTTTTCTATATGAATATAAAATATTGAATTTTTTTCTCGTCCAAGGCATTATTCCACTCTTATACCAGTCAATATGTAACATGGGAACATAATCATCTAATGCTTCTTCATCAAGCACTTCAATGTCAGCAACATCTACTTTCTTCTTAGCACGTTTGATTTTCTTAAATACAAATAAAGGATCGTCTTCTTCTTTATTTTCTTTTTGAATCTTTGAATCCTTCTTCCACTTGTATTCAAGTCCAAGAATACTATGTAGATATTTGACTGATTCGACAAAGTTCTTTTTTGCGACATATTCTACTAATGTTATAATGTCATTTGCTTCATTGGCAATTCCTTTTGTCCTGGCTTACATAGTAATTGTATGGAGAAAAATGTCCCATAGCAAACAATCATATTAAACTTACTTATAACCTGTAACTTGATGAAAAAAGCTTTTAAATTGGGGTGCAAGTGTTGTAAATTTAATATCTTTTTTGATTTTTGTTTCATCGGTTAAAATTTGTTCCATAGTTTTTCCTACTAAACATTATGGCACATAATCGACACTTTTCAAAGATATAAAAAGAAAGGATATGAACTACATTTTAAAGTTTCAACATCGTAATTAGACTCTAATAATAATAC
>CALGTU010000194.1 GCA_937901465.1 uncultured Clostridia bacterium
CTTTGCTGTATACATTGCCTGTGGATATATATCGAAATATTTTTCTATGCCATTTTCTATTACAGGCACAATAAATTTTTCAATATTTCTTTTTATATTATTTGATAAGCAATTATCATCAAGTTCATCCAAGCAAAATACTGTTTCTATTTTATTATTAATATTGTTGTCAAACCTTCCCATCACATCGCATATTTCTATCGATGGATATTTCGTCATGTCATGTATTTCTTTAACCCAAAATCCGTAATTGATATAATATGTATTATCATAATTAGATTTCTGACAATTGATAACAACTATTAGTTTATCATCATCATAATAATAATTTTTATTTTTATAAGTAAATCCACACTCAAAAACATTTTTTTGCAATATCTTTTTAAACTCTTTATTATCCATAATTCTCCTTTAATATGTATCAAGTACTGTTGTCCACCCTTTTCCAAACAGACTTTCAACTTCTTTTAAATATTCTTCTAATTGTATTCCTTTGCTACTCTCAACAACATCATCTGCGATATCAACAACATCATCAGCAAGATCATCAGCTTTTTTAACAACATCAGAAACAGCCTTTTCTACTTTACTACTTTATTGAGTAACGGGCTTTTTCAGATGTATAGAAAATACATCGGCAAAATCATCGTTATATCTTATATGTATTATTTTGTAATTTTTTTCAAATTGCTTGCCTTATTCAAAAATCAGTTGTATTGTATTTTCGTTTGTACTTTTTTGTACCTCATTCATAATTTCTACAATCTGATTTGAAGTTATTTCTTCTTTTTCATGAGGTGCTTCCCAAAATTTCATAGTGTCCTTATATACTACAAATTTCCTGCCTACAAGCATCTCCCCTTCTGCCTTTGCTATATAACCATTCTCTAAATCAATTTTTATATAATTTCTACTTCCAGTAATCTTCATACTATATTTCACCTTTCAAAAATGACTGTTTCTATACCTGTCTTGGGATCAATAATTGTAATTTTAGTTACATTAGAATTTCCCATAAGTCTTGGCAACTCTACATTCTCCCATGTATTATCTGAGCGCAATTTTGTCCCTACAACCGCTCGCACTTCTCCTGAAACTTGCTCAGCATAGGCAGCCGACGCCATATCTATGCCATAACTTAAAAGTATGTTGGCTACCCCAGGCGCAACAAAACAAGCCGCTATTCCGAGAACAAATCCTATTCCGTCCGCAACATCTTTTATCTGATCTGCTAAAATATCGGCGGCTCTTTCTTTTGTATAACCATTGAATAATCTGAGTTCTTCAAGAGCTGTGGCATAATTGAGTATTCATAACATATTTATATTTTAAAATGTTATGAATACTCTGTTTATCTGTTTTTTATTTCAACATTTCAATAAATTGAGCAAACGAATCTGTAACTTTATAGGTCACGGGATCGAAATCGTCTGATTCCTCATGATTCCATACACATACAGAAGGATTTTCCTTGTTAATTCTATAATCAAGACATACATAGTCTCCCCCAAATAGTTCAGCAACGGGCAAAACTTCTACTCCAATCAAATCTTCATTATCCGTAAGACGTTCACCTATCTGGGATTCTACAACGCTAATATCATACCAACCATCTTGAGTTTCACGAATATTTTTTAAAACACATAAAAATCTTGTAACAGCATAGCCATGCCCGTTGCATTCAAACATTTTTTCATTTGGTATCCCGCCATTATAATTAATAATAAAATTTCTGTAATCCATAGGCAAAATAAGTCTCCATTTTCTTTCTTTTTCCTTTAACAATTCATCAGTAGGTATCGGATGAATAATTGTATTACTTTGTATTGTCATGATATATCCTCCTATTATCTGGGAGCACCTGCACCCATACCAGCAATAACACCAACAGTTCTGAAAACGGCTTCTTCGTTATCTCCTATCGCATAGCAAAAAGCCGCTGTCGCGTGAAATATTACAAAATTATCATATGTGATTTAACATTATAAATCAATATTTAAGCATTTTCCCTCGATGTTTTCGATGAAAATATTTTCTGCTTCTGTTAGTACTTTTTTAAATTTAAAAAACTGAATTTTTGACAATGGCACTTTAAACTCAATTTTCCCTCTTTGATATTTTCCCGTTAATATAGAATCATATAATCTTTTTATAAAAAAAGACCATTGTGGTAAATTCACATTATCAGATTTGTCTGCTAAATAACTTAACCCATCAGCCCTGTAAAAAATTAATAATGCTATACTCAAATCACATTTTTCATTATCTAAAACTATTTGTGGAATATCAAAGCCATTATCCCAGTTATAATTATAAGCATAGACATATAAAATTTCTTGATCTTCCGTTTTAAAAATAGTTCTTGTAACTTCGTCATTATCAGTATCATACAATAATGCTTTTACTCTTGAAATTTTATTCTCATCCATTTATCGAATCCTTTCTAAGCTACGTTGCCACATCTTCAGGAGACATAAAATCTGCAAAAGATGTTATTTCATCATCAAGTTCATCAAGATTATCAGTTATTTCCTCACATATTTTGTGTGGTATTTAAATCATCCTAGTTTTTCATATAATTCAGCCAGATTCAATAATTCAATACCCAAGTTGTCTGTATAATCCCAGGAATCAACTATAAACCTGGGAAAACTCAATCGATTTCCTCTTTGTTCATATGCCATCTCCAATTCTTCCAGTATATTAATTAACTGCTCTATACTCTTTCGGCTAATTCCTGTCTGAGAGTTTTTAATTTCGCTTCTTACTTTATCTTGTAATTCCAGATTATTTTGTTTATACTTTTCTTCTATTGACATTTTATTAATCCCTCCAAATCACTTATATACCACTGATTTGCACCACCAATATATTGCGAACCAAAATTAGGTTGTGACATAATTTAGGCTTCTTTTCAAAATCAATCACCATAATTTTCGGCTTATCATTCATTAACAGAAAGCTTTTCCAGAAAGAAACCATAGCCCTGGTCTTTTTCAAAATCATAGTTTCTCAATCCGTTTTCTGTCTGAATATAAGTCTTGCTTGCGGTTATTGAAGAATTCATGTCCGCATTTATAACATCGGCATAATTAACATGAATCAACCCATTATCGCGTTTATATACAGAAGTTATTTCTTCTGTATTTTCTACTATGCTGTCAGTATCCATAGATTTGAGTTCATCAATACCGATTTTATGCAAAGCATAGGGTAAAAAGGAATTGCTCTTTTCGTCCCAATAATAAGGTATCTTGTTTACTGAACCACTCGATACGCCATTTCCACGCATACAGATTATATTTCCGAAAGGATTATAATATAATTCAGGCATAGTTTCAGAGCCGACGGAATATGTTGACAATACAACAGGCTTTTCATCTGCTATTGCCACTATGTTAGCGGGACAAGCTCCTCCGACAATATTTTCATATGCAATAATAGATACAGCACCATTTTCTTCGTATTTCAAATATCCCGACATATTGAGTTTTGACGATAAAATAAGTTCCTTTGAATCACCATTGAAATACCAATAGTCATGGATATTGTTATCATGACAAATCAGAGCCAATGCCGTTTTATTCTCTTCATCAATAATTTCGTATTCGGCAATCTTTCCGTTTATTTCTGTCGCTTTATTTTCAATAATCTCTGATATATTCTGACCGCTTTGATTTCTTTCAAGTTCCTGTTTATCGGTAAACTTATATATCATATCTGTTTCAACATCATAAAAACAAGATTCGCCTGTATAAACTTCAAAATACAGTTTATTATCTTCCCATGACAAATCAGAAGCGAAATGACCTGTATTCACCGCTTTGATTTCTTTTCCGTCTCTTATAATAATTCTCGCATTGTAATATGCACAGTCATCATAAGAAAGGGCAGAATATTTTCCATCAGGGCTCGAAATCCAATCCGAAGAATTTATTATCTCCATAAAATCATAAAGTTCTTTTGCGTCATAATTTTCTTTTGTATCAATTACATCGGGATTTTCAGAAACATCCCACTCTGTATAAGGATTATTGAATACAAGAACACTTACTTCATCACCGAAAATGCGTATTTCTGTTCCGTTGGGATAAATAACCGAAACATCGCCTTTATCGGCTGTATAAGAAGAATACAAAGGATACTGTGAGATAAAATCATCGAGCGATATATTTCCGTTTTTAAGATTTAAAGCGTCCTTTAAAATATCATCATAAATCTTATCGGAACTCTGTTTTTCTATAACAGATATTGCATCGACTGTATCTTCGCCAAAAACGATATATGTAGAGTCGTTATAATAAACATAGGATTTATTCTTCTCATCGTAATAGTTATAGTCTTTTAAAGAAGAAATATCATCGCCGATATTTATGCCGTTGAAAATCGGTTCTTTCTGAGGCTCGATATAAGTTATGACATCGTTATCAATGTTACTTTTCTTTATACTTCTGAATGTAAGGTCGCTGTAGTTTTTAACAGGAGAATATTCCGTATCATAATCTGACACTTCGATAGTCTCTTCAGCTTCCGAAACCGTTGTTTCAGCGGTTGTTACAGTTTCTTCTTTAGTTGTCGTAACCTCTTCCTGCTTTACAGGTTCTGAAACACAACCTGTAAGCATTGTAAGTATAAGTAAAGATAAAATAAGTTTTTTCATTTCCTGCTCCTTTGTAAATATCAATTCCACAATGAAAAACTATCAAATTTCCATTCACCGTCTTCTATTACCATTCTGTAGCGATAGGTTTCGCATCTTTCTCCTTCTTTAAGAACATATTCCTTTCCGTTATCCAGATTCATAAGGATATGGTTTTCGAAACCAACTTTTTCGTGTTTCGGGTCATATTCTGGAGATGAAAAATAAAATGCTCTCTGAACAAGTATAATTTCATTTTCAGAAACGCTTTCTATTTCCCAATCGCTGAACCCATATGATATATCGGTTCCTCTGTCAATTCCCGTTGAATATCTGCTTTCGCTCAGAAATCCAATAGAATAAATATATACATCCTCATTTCCATCAGGTTTCGGAATGTTTGAAATCATTCTTTTTGTAAAAACAGAACTGTATTCTTTCTCTTTTTCCTTTCTGTATTCGTCAAGGGTTATTCCGTCTGTTTCATCGTTATACTCAGAGTAAGTTACCCAATCTCCGTTTTCTCTGAAAAATCGCTGTCCGTCACGCATATATTTTTCGGCAAGTTTTATTTTTTCATAGTTGATATCAATTTTTTCCAATGATGCATTTCCTACTGTAACATCGTTTTTTTCTCCTGTTAACGTTTCTTCAAAAACACTTGTCGTAACCTCTTCCTGCTTTACAGGATTTGAAACGCACCCCGTAAGCATTGTAAGTATAAGTAAAGATAAAATAAGTTTTTTCATTTTCTGCTCCTTTTGTCGAGTTATTTCTCTGCTTTCAGTTTTTAATTATCATTGAGTATATTTTTGCTATTTGAAATTTATAAACTCGTTGATTTAACTATAATTTCTTCTGAAATCTTATCGTTGGATTTTTTTCTATTTTCAGGAGAATCTTTGTTTTCCATATATTTTTCATAATCAAAACTTTCATCTGAAAGCATATTAGAAGTCGGTAAATTTTCAAGACTCAAAAAACCGCAGTCATATACTGGAATTTCTCTTATTAAATCAAGCGAGTTCTCGTATTCTTTGATAAAAGCCTCAAAATCCGACTTTTCCGATTCATCGCATCCTGAAAATCCTCCGTCTATAAAATCTCTTGTAATTTCTTTTTCTTCATTTATGATAAAATATTTTTCATTCCCATTGTCGTATTCTGTTTTTCCGTATAAAACCTTATATGAAAAAGAAGATATATTTATCTCGCTGACAACCGTATTTTTCACTCCTCCATGATACGAAGATGTCTTTGAAATTACAATTTCATCATTATTCTGATTTTTATAGACAGATATATTGTTTTCTTCGCTATAACATTTTCCCCAAAACCCGTATGCCGAAGTGTATTTATCGTTTTCAAATTTTAATATTTCAGTTGCATTTGCCTCTCTCGGAGAATAAATTTCTGTCAACATAATTTCAGGGATTTCATCATTATCAATATCACAGACAAAAACTTTGCATTCATGTGCAAAGATATTTTTATACAAAAATGGCTTTTCGTCATATGAAACCCAATCGAATTCCTTTATTGCTTCGGAATATCCGATTTCATGCTGTTCCTCTTTCGCGCATCCACATAAGAGTGTTAAAATCAAAAATAATGGAATAATAAGTTTTTTCATTTTCTTTCTCCTTAGAGCATATAAATATATGTCATTTAAATTTTACTGCTATTATTTTCCTGTGTCTATATTTTCCCTTTAACTGTAAACAATCTGTAACGAAATGTAACCATTCTGTAATAATCCTTTCTGACAATTCCGATATATTTTCTTGACAATGTCATTTAAAAATAATATCATTATAATTAACAAGAGATAATATCGTTACAGGGGGATTTTTATGGTTGCAAAACTTGCTTTGCATTTAATTGCGGCATTTATAGCAGTTTATAATGCCGAGAATTTAATTGCTGTTTCAGAAAATTCAAAATTAAAATTCAGAATTTCTGTTTCTCTCATAATTCATCTGATAGCAACCGTAATGTTCTGGGCATCTGACAACGCCTGGATAAACATAGCATTAATGTTTGTTATGTATGTGAGCCTTGCGGTAAAAGTCTGTTTCAGAAAAAACCGCAGATTTTCAAAAGCCTTTTATATCCTTATGATGTATCTGTCTATCGACTCATTACTCGCATCTTTCATAAAATTCTTTATAGGACTCATAGATGAAAGAATATATAAAGCAGATGCCTTGATAGCGACAATTTCAGCGATAATCGCATTTTTCATAATAAAATCGCTGGAACGCAAAAACATAACCCTTGAAACAAGTTTTATCCCGAAACATATCTACATTCTGATAATGCTTTCATTATTTTTCAGCGGTGGGCTGATTGAAGGTCAACTGCCTATCTGGAGCAACACAACTTTCGGAACGTTATTCGTCAGAATTCTGACGGCTATAGTAATTGTTCTTCTTATAATAATTATCATTTCGCTTGTATTCAACTGTATATCAAAAGCGTATCTTCAGAACACATCGTCATTACTCAGAAAACAGGTTGAAACTCAGATTGAATATTACGAAAAAATCGGAAATCTCAACAACGACCTCAGAAGTTTCAGACACGACTATAAAAATCATCTCATCTGCATAGGTTCTCTCATCGACAAGAAAGAATACGATGAAGCGAGAGAATACATTGAAAAGATTTCGGGAATGAACATAAACACATCTAAAGAATTCTTCTCAGGCAACACCATAGCCAACGCCATACTGAATGATAAATCCGAAAAAGCAGATAAAAGCGGTATAAAAATTGATTTTGACGGATACATACATAAAGGTATCTCTCCGACGGATATATGTATAATTCTTTCAAACGCTATCGACAACGCAATTGAAGCTTGTGAAAAGATAAGCGGTGATGAAGACAGGAAAATATCCGTAAACTGCAGTTATTCAAAAGGTGTTCAGATTATCAGCATAAAAAATCCCGTTCCGGAAAATGTAGAGATAGAAGATGACTCGGTAAAGACATCGAAAGAAGATAAAAGTATCCACGGAATAGGTCTTTACAACATAAGAAACACCGTTAAAAAATATGGCGGAGAATTCAATATTTCCTGCGAGAACAAAGAATTCACACTGTCTGTCGCATTTATGCCCGATACAGAAGATATAACATCATAGCCCAAAGCCCGATTTTATCGGGCTTTTTTTATTTTCCTGCGTTACGGAATTTCCGGTATCTCTTTTCCTTTTCTGCTTCTATCGCTCTCATAGTTCTGCCTGCACCTGTAAATCTCCATAAATTGTTCTTTATGATTTCAAACAGTTCGAGAAATTCATCACGGGTGCTGGTATCCTTATAGGGCTTGCGTTTCACTCCCTGTATAACGCTTCTGTTTACGCTTCCAAAATGCTTTTCTATAACGGATGCGTCTTCAGGATTATCTATAACGCCGATTTCTTTATATTTCCATATAGCAAGTCTTTTTTCATAGGAATATTTTTCGTTTAAAGGAGCAGTGTATTCCGAAACAACCTGCTCTTCA
>CALGTU010000195.1 GCA_937901465.1 uncultured Clostridia bacterium
TTAAGTGAGAAAATCCGTCGTAATCCGTATTCGGTTGTTCTTTTTGATGAAATAGAAAAAGCACATTCCGATATCTTCAATCTTATGCTTCGTGTTATGGACGAAGGTGTATTGGAAGACAGTCACGGCAGAAAAGCTGATTTCAGAAACTGCGTTATAATAATGACATCGAATATAGGGGCAGATGTTATGACAGGGACTAAAAAGCTCGGATTTACGAATAGTTCTTCAGAAAGCAGAGAAAAGGAAGTTGTATCTGAAATAAGAAAAAAATTCAGTCCCGAATTTATAAATCGTATTGATAGGATAGCGGTTTTTGAAAGCCTTAAAGAGAATGAACTTCATCGTATAACAAAAAGACTTCTTTCAAAACTCGGAGAAAGAGCAGAGAAGATAGGCATTTCTCTTTCATTTGATGATTCTGTTATAACTGAAATATGTAATATTTCAGAAACCGAAAAATACGGTGCAAGAGCTTTGAAAAGAACAATAACCGAATATGCTGAAAATCTTGTTTCAGAAAAAATAATATCGGGCGAAATTTCATCCGGAGATGATGTTCTTATAACATTTTCTGAAAGCAGGTTTATGGTAAAGATTTTGTCTGCAAATGTCTGATATAATTGACAACCGATAAAAACGGTGCTACAATGATTGAATAAAATAAGTTTTTATCGGAGGAAAATATGAAAATAAGCTGGAAAACCTGTTTCAAAATCGGTATAACTCTTTTTCTTCTTTATATAGCGATAGTCTTCTGGGAGGATATATCAGGCCTTTTATCTGCGATACTTGCGGCAACATTCCCGATTCTTATCGGTGCCGCTATTGCATATGTGATAAATATTCCGATGACATTTTACGAAAAGCATTATTTCCCTAAACAGAAAGGAAAGTTCTTCTCTGTAACCCGACGTCCCGTATGTATGATAGCCGCTTTTCTTACAGTGATTGCGGTTATGGTCCTTGTTGTCTGGCTGATTATTCCCAAACTCGGTGAATGTGTTTCGGTTATCGTTGCAAAATTCCCCGCACTTTTCGAAAAAGCACTTGCTCTTGCAAGAAGCCTTGATATCATGCCCGAAACAATTATCGATTCTCTCTCTGAGATAGACTGGCAGTCGAAACTTACAGATATAATAAAAACCGTAACATCAGGTATAGGCAATGTTGTCGGGGGAGTTATTTCGATAGTAGCAGGCGTTTTTTCGGGAATGGTAACGGTGCTTTTAAGCATTATTTTCTCGATTTATATCCTTGCTACAAAAGATAGCCTTAAAAACGGCGGAGTAAAACTTTTAAACCGCTATGCAAGTGAAAAATGGAATAAGAGAATAAGCTATGTTCTTTCTGTTCTCAATGAATGCTTTCATAGCTATATCGTCGGACAATGCACAGAGGCCCTTATTTTAGGAGTTCTCTGTACAATAGGCATGCTGATATTCGGTTTCCCTTATGCACTTATGATAGGTGCACTTATTGCATTCACAGCTCTCATCCCTGTAGCGGGAGCGTATATCGGTGCAGGAATAGGTGCTTTTATGATACTAACAGAATCTCCCGTTCAGGCACTTCTCTTCCTTATATTCATTGCCGTTCTTCAGCAGATTGAAGGAAACATCATTTATCCCAAGGTAGTAGGAACATCAATAGGTCTTCCGGGTCTCTGGGTTTTAGCAGCCGTAACAATAGGCGGAGGAATGTTCGGCGTTTTGGGAATGTTACTCGGTGTTCCGATAGCAGCAGTTGTTTATCGTATAGTAGGCGATGATGTTAAAAAAGCAGAAGTTGTTCCTGAAACAGAAAATATTCAGATAGAGGAAAAAACAGAAGAGATTTCTGATGAAAAACCAAAAGAAGATTCAGAAGAAAAAACAGAAGAATAATAAAAGACCGACAGAGCTTATGTTCTGTCGGTCTTGTTTTATGTGTTCTGTAATTCTCCGTGAGAGAGAGCAACAAGATATGCGTTTATGAATCCGTCGATATCGCCGTCCATAACCGAACCTATATTGCCCGATTCAAAAGATGTTCTGTGGTCTTTGGCAAGTGTATATGGCATAAATACATATGAACGTATCTGTGCACCCCAGCCGTTGTCTTTCTGAACACCCTTGATATCATCGATTTTATCAAGATGTTCTCTTTCTTTGATTTCAACAAGTTTAGCCTTAAGCATTTTCATAGCAAAATCCTTGTTCTGAATCTGGCTTCTCTGTGTCTGACAGGCAACAACAATTCCTGTGGGAAGATGAGTTATTCTTACAGCACTTTCTGTCTTGTTGATATGCTGACCGCCCGCACCGCTCGCACGGTATGTGTCAATCTTAAGGTCTTCACTTCTGATTTCAACTTCCATATCGTCCGATATTTCAGGAGTAACTTCAACCGAAGCGAAAGATGTATGTCTTCTTCCCGATGAATCGAAAGGAGAAATTCTTACAAGTCGGTGAACGCCGTGTTCTGACTTTAAAAAGCCGTAGGCGTTGGTTCCTTCAATAAGAATAGAAGCACTTTTAAGTCCTGCTTCATCACCGTCGAGATAATCAAGGGTTTTAACCTTGAAATTATGTCTTTCAGCCCATCTGTTATACATTCTGAAAAGCATTTCAGCCCAGTCCTGAGCTTCTGTTCCGCCGGCGCCTGCATGGAATGTCAGAATAGCGTTTGATGAATCATATTCTCCCGATAAAAGAGTTGTGAGTTTACATGTTTCATAATCATTCTTGAAATCCCCGGCATTTTTCTGGATTTCAGCGAGAGTTTCTTCATCGGGTTCTTCATCGCCGACGATTTCAATATATGCAAGACAATCCTCAAGCTGAGAATCGAGATTTTTATGAAGATTGATTTTGTTTTCGAGTTTCTTTATTCTTGAAAGAACTTTCTGAGAATTTTCAAGGTCGTTCCAGAAATCAGGAGCAGCAGAAACTTCTTTGAGTTCTTCTGTTTCAGCGAGAGCTTTTTCTATTTCAAGAACAGAATAAAGTTCTTTTATAAGAGGGCGATACCCTTCAAGTTCAATGCGTAAATCGTCAAGTAAAAGCATATGTTTGTTCCTTTCATTAAAGTCACAGATAATTGTAGCAAAGATTCGGATTAAAGTCAATATCATTTGGTGAAAAGCGTTGACAAATTATACAACATTTGATATAATTAAGTGATGAAAAATAAGGCTTTTCGCCTTGATTTTGTTCGGAGGATAATATGTCTTTATATACAGGTTTAAAATGCAAAGTCTGTGATAAATCTTTTGTCGAAGAAGATGATATAGTAGTCTGTCCCGATTGCGGAACGCCATATCATCGTTCTTGCTATAAAGAAAAAGGTGAATGTATAAATTACGAGCTTCACGAGAAAAAACAGAGTTATAGCGTTAACGAAGAAAAAGCAAAGAAAATAGGCGATAAGATAATCTGTGAAAAGTGCGGAATGCAGAATAATTCGCTCTCTATTTTCTGTGAACGTTGCGGAAATCCCATAACAATCGAAAAATCCGCTTCGGGTGAAAGTGATCTCAGAAGAGATTCAGAAAATCCTTTTCCTAATATGATAAAGGTTGATTATAACGATAAATACTGCGGGTTTGACCCGAATGAAGATTTTGACGGTGCAACAACCGCCGAACTTGCTGATTTCATAGGCGATAACAATAAATTCTTCCTTCCCGTTTTCAAACTTATGAAAGAACGCAAGAAGAAGGGAACATTCAACATATCGGCTCTTTTATGCCCACCTGCATATTTTGCTTATAGAAAAATGACAGGGACAGCTATAATGAGCCTTATAATACAGCTTGTTCTCTGGCTTCCTTCTATAATTTATTTTCTGGGTTCAATGATTTCAAAATATAATGTTCCCGATAATGCACTTGTTGCGTTTATTTCAACAATAGATATAAACAGTCCGATATTTATGATGATATATAATATCGGCTGGGTTTTAGGATATGTTTTCATATTCTATTGCGCTTCAATGGCAAACCATATCTACTATCGCTTTGCGGTAAAGAGAATAAGATTCCTTAAATCAAAAAACGCTTTCAATAAGAAAAATATAAAGCGTTTCGGAAGAACATCAAACGCGGGTCTTATCATAATGATAATAGCATATGCATTAATCGCATTTCTTCTTACATTTGCAATTGCTTTTGTATCATAAAAACAACAGGAGGTCAACATCATGATTGAATATATCGTTGCCGATTATCTTAATTTTCAGAGAGCCATAGGTGAAAAAGACGTAAGAGATATTATTACGGGCTACAAATCCCATAATGAAAAACTCGGAACAATAGCACTCAATATGAATCTTCTCACAGAAGAACAGGTTGATGAAATCCATGATAAGCAGAAAATTGTCGATAAGAAATTCGGTGAAATCGCTGTTGACTCAGGTGTTCTTACAGAGCAACAGCTCGATGAGCTTATCAAGATTCAGAGAAAAGCGATGGATCCGTTTGAATTTGCCTTTGAGTGTGGGATTATCAATATAGATATGGCCAATGACCTCAGAAATAAATTCAAAGAGGATTATAAACTCACAGATGAAGAATTCTCGGGCGTTATGGCTGATGATGTTACAATGATTTCATCAATGATGGTTGACACCCGTGATTTCTATACAAATTATTACTACAACATAGCGATAAGATTCCTTGTAAGATTTTTAGGACTCAAAATCGGTCTTTCAAAAACAACATCTTCAAAGACACATGAAGCCGAAAGAATAATA
>CALGTU010000196.1 GCA_937901465.1 uncultured Clostridia bacterium
CTTACCGCTTCATCCTGACCGATAATTTTGGATTTAAGCGCTTCTTCAAGACCTGTTATCTTCTTGAATTCACTTTCCATAATCTTATTGGCAGGAATTCCTGTCCAGAGTTCGATTACTCTTGATAAATCCTCATTTGTAACAGAAACATTTTCAGCAATTTCGGCAAGAGGTTTTATTTCATTTTCAAGCTGCATAAGCTCGGCTTTGGCAACAGAAAGTTTTTCATAATCAGGAGAACTACTATCCTCAATATCTGTTATTTCTTTCTTTTTAGCCTCGAGCTCTGAAGTTTTCTTTATATATTCAGCGATTTCGGGATGATTTATACTTGCTCTTGTACAAGCTTCGTCGAGAAGGTCTATCGCCTTATCGGGAAGAAATCTGTCGTTAATATAACGCTCAGAAAGAACTGCACATGATCGGACTATATCATCGCTTACTTTTACCTTATGATAATTCTCATAATATTCCTTTATTCCGCAAAGAACACTTACTGTATCTTCAATAGTAGGTTCGTTTACAGTTACAGGCTGGAATCTTCTTTCAAGGGCGCTATCTTTTTCGATGTATTTTCTGTATTCCTTGAAAGTTGTTGCACCGATAACCTGAACTTCTCCTCTTGAAAGTGCGGGTTTAAGTATATTTGCGGCATTCATCGAACCTTCACTGTCGCCCGTTCCTACAAGATTATGAACTTCATCGATAAAAAGAATAACATTTCCTTCTGACTTGACTTCATCTATAAGACCTTTGACACGGCTTTCAAACTGTCCCCTGAACTGTGTTCCCGCAACAAGAGCTGTAAGATCTAAGAGATAAAGTTCTTTGTTAACTATATTGAAAGGGACAGCACCTGAAGCGATCTTCTGAGCAATACCCTCAGCGATAGCTGTTTTACCTACACCCGGTTCGCCTATAAGGCAAGGGTTATTTTTTGTTCTTCTTGAAAGAATCTGTATAACTCTTGAAATTTCTTTATCTCTGCCTATAATGCGGTCTATCTCGCCATCACGGGCTTTCTGTGTAAGATGAGTGCAGTAATTCGGAAGATATTTGAGCTTTTTCTCTTTTTTCTTCTTTGTCTTTTTGTCTTTATTTTCTTTTTCGTGATTGCTACTCATTTTCTTGAATAAATCAAACATTCCCGATGGATCATCAGAATCCGAATCAGAAGGAAATTCTTCATCAACATCGCCGAGTTCATCGATAGCATCATTTTCGCTTTTAGGGAATCCGCCCATCATAAAATTCTGGAAAAATCCAGGCATAGTTTCAGATCCGCCCATTTCAAACTGTTCTTCAAGATCTTCAACCTGCTGGCAGAAATCTTCAACATTTTCATCTGTTATACCCATCTGGTCCATATATTCTTTGACCTGTGGTATTCCAAGTTCTCTTGCACATACAAGACAAAGTCCCTCGTTGCGTTTTTCTTCTCCCTGCATAGCAGTTATAAAAACAACCGCCATACGCTTTTTGCATCGGGTACAAAGCATTTCGTTTCTCCTCTCTTAAGCAAGATTATACAAAATCTTGAATATATATGTCATTTCGATAGTTTCTGTATTGAACACGAGCATATTATCTCCGCCTATCGTAACGATAAGTTTTGTTGCGAGAATGATAATATACATTATTATAGAGCCCTGAATAGCGCCCATAACTCCTCCGAGAAAAGCGTTTATAGCACTTATAATCGGAAGTTTATCTATTATTGTTACAAATCTTAAAGCAACATTCATAAGAATAGTAAGAAGTGTAAATGATAAAATCGAAATCAGAAGTCTTACTATTGAAACAGCAAAGTCACGGACAAAATACTTTTCAATAAATTCAGAAAGCTTTACTGTTCCTCCTGTTATTGCAGAAACAGCATCATTCCATGCTTCTTCATTATCAAAACTTATTTTATTTACAGTTATACCTGCCGGAAGATATTCTCTGGCACTATCTGTTACTTTTTCTTCGAAAATCGAGCCTATTATTCCGTCGGCATCTTCAACGGTTATTGTAAAACCTGCTTTTTCATAAACATGGTCTATGATATTCTGTGCAGCTTCATCCTTGTTGTTTCCGAGAATATTTATAACATCGGATTTTTCGAATTTAACCCCATACTTTCCGTATTTATTATTAAGAGCATGAGTTATTTCATAAGGAACATCTGCTTCTCCGAGTTGTTCGTTTACTACAGAAATAATTTCAGGCTTAACAGCCGAATCATAAATCTGCGGTGCTAATGTATTACCCGCAAAAACAGAAATTATAACTGCAAGGCTATATCCGACAAGGGTTATTATAGATTTTACAAACCCTTGTTTTCCGCACATATAAATAGCCGAAACTATAACAACTATTGTCAGAATATCAAAAAAATATGCAAATCCGGTTTCCAAAACAATTCTCCTTTCGGAAAAGCAGTTAATCTGCGAATTCCGTCCTGTTTATCTCGTTATATCCATTAAGGAATACATAATCATTTATTTTTACAAAGCCTGTATAATTATCCGAAACATCTATCGAATCAATCTTTACGCCATCAAATGAATAAGAAACAAGTTCATCTGTTGTAAGAACATAAACCTCTTTTTCCGAAGTATAAACCCCTTTGGCTGTTTTGTCAAGTTCTATGGTTATGGGGTTATTTACATCGTTTATTATAACAAGTGTTGATTTTCTGAATTCTTCTCTTTCAAGAAGTATCGCAGAATTTGATATACCGGCAGAAAATCCTGCAAGCTGATAAGGATATTCGTAAACGCCTATAAGTTCGCCTTCTTTTGAATAATATGCAAACTTTGTATCTCCGAATACCGCTATATCTCCATTCTGCATTATTTCAGCAGATACAGCGAATGTATCGACAGAAGAAGAACGCCATTCTGGTTCTGTTTTAGAAAAATCATATCTTGATAATGAAGACACAAGTTTTCCACCATCTACGCCGACATTTACAGCAATACATCCTGAACTTCCGACATAAAAATCAACATCGATAATTCTTCCTTCTACGTTTTTGATTGTGTATCTGTCGCTTCCGTCGGGATTATAGATATTCATTATACAAGCAAATCCATCGCCTTCTGAAACAACAGCGGCAGAATCGTTACCGCTGAGTTCAGCAAGAATGATATTTCCTGAAAACTCTTTCTCGTATACAGTTTTCTGTTTACTTTCAACTTTAAGTTTCTTTCCGCCACAATCATATATAACCGAGCGTTTACTTCCCGATTTAAGAATCGGAGAAGAATAACTATGCTGTCTTTCAGCAACAAGTTCGCCATCTACAGAATACATATAGAAATGAGTATCATCAAGATATGTAAGATAATTATCCGTTACACCTATTTCATGGTCAGATGTTCCTCTTATTTTGATAGGAAAATTTTCTTTTGCAAGTTCTCCGCTGTTACGGACGGAATTTTCATATTTTGTTCCTATACCTTCAAAGAGAGGCATCCATTTTGAACGGAAAACATAAAGAAGAACTCCTATTACCGCTATAACAAGAACAACTGCCGCTTTTTTTGCAAAACGGACAAGTTTCTTTTTTCTTCTTCGTTTCTGCATATCGTTAAGATTATATTCTATTGCCATAGACTAATCCTTTCGTCAATAAAAAACTTTGTTAAGATAAAGTCCGCAGGCGGGGGCCGTTTTACCTGCTTTAAGTCTGTTTTTCTCTTCAAGTATCTGAGGAATCGAACCTCTTTCGATTTTACCCTCGTTTATCCAGAGAAGAGTTCCTATCATTATTCTTACCATATTGTATAGAAATCCATCTCCAGAAACTCTGAAAATAAGTTCTTCACCATTCTGTTCGACTGTAAAATCATATATCGTTCTGACAGTTATTTCTTTATCAGAGCCTGTTGAGCAGAATGATTTGAAATCGTGTGTTCCGATAAAAGCCTTGACTTCTTCACATAAAAGAGGAAAATCTACTTTTCTTCTGTAATGATAAGAAAGGTCTTCGGCGAATGGATCATGACTTTCGCTACAATGAACCTTATATATATATTCTTTTCCTTTACAAGAATACCTTGCATGGAAATCTTCTTCTGCTTCTTCACAGGAAAGAATAGAAATATCTTTTGGAAGTTCGGAATTAAGGCCACGCTTAAGCCCCAAAAGAGGAATTGTTCTTTCTGTTTTAAAACTGAAGCAGTATTCAAGAGCATGAACTCCTGTATCAGTTCTTGAGCATCCGTATATGGTTACATCTTCTCCGCCAAGGATTTTAGAAAGCTTTTCCTCTACAATCTGCTGAATGGCGATAGCATTATCCTGTCTTTGAAAGCCATGATAATTAGTTCCGCGATAGCACATTGTAACCTTGATATTTCTCATAAGACACCTACTTAAAAAATACAGTTTAAAAATATCACAACATCAAGGAAGAAAAGAGACAAAGCGAGTGCAATATAATCCTTTCCGCCTGATTTGAGCTGTTTAAGACGTGTTCTGCCTTCATCACCCCTATAACAACGACATTCCATAGCAACGGCAAGTTCTTCTGCTCTTCTGAATGCAGATACAAAAAGAGGAATAAGGATAGGAACAAGTGCTTTTGCTCTCTTTATAAGTCCGCCTGTTTCAAGATCCGCTCCCCTTGCTTTCTGAGCCGACATTATCTTATCTGTTTCTTCGATAAGTGTTGGGATAAAGCGGAGAGCTATTGTCATCATCATAGCAAATTCATGAACGGGCATCTTTATCTTTTTAAGTGGAGATAAGAGTTGTTCTATTGCGTCTGTGAGTGTTATGGGTGATGTTGTATAGGTAAGAAGTGATGTTCCTGAAATAAGGCATATAATGCGGAGTATCATAAATGCCGATGTTTCAAGACCTTCTTTTGTTATTTTGATAAATTGCCAGCTGAAAAGAATCTCTCCCTCGATAAAGAAGATATTCAGAACAGATGTAAAAATGATGAGAGGAATTATAGATTTCATTCCCTTGAAAATCATCTTTATAGGGATTTTTGATAAAAGAACTGTGAGTGCTACAAAAAGCATTCCGAAAAGTATGCCATAAAAATTTTCGGCACAAAAAAGGAATGTTATGAAAACACCGGTTATTACGATTTTAAATCTTGGGTCAAGTCTGTGAACTATTGAATTTCCAGGGAAAAACTGTCCGATTGTTATATCTTTAAGCATCAAGTTTTACCCCCTTTTCTTCAAGATATGAAAGGAGTTTTCTTAAAGCGTAAGGAACTGTATACACATCATCTGCAATATGATAGCCTTTTTCTTTAAGTGCATTGAAAACCTTTGTTATCTGAGGAATATCAAGTCCCATTTTTGCAATTTCATCAGCCATTCCGAAAACCTTGGGTGGTTCATCATAGCAGACTATGGATGAATTATTCATAACAAGGATTTTTGTTGCAATTTTTGCGACGTCTTCCATACTGTGACTTACGAGAAGAACGGTTGAGTTATATTCTTTATGATATTCTCTTATTCTGTCAAGAATGCGGTCTCTTCCCTTGGGGTCAAGTCCTGCACAAGGTTCATCGAGAATAAGAACTTTAGGACGCATAGCCATTACACCTGCTATCGCAACACGACGCTTTTGTCCGCCTGAAAGTTCGAAAGGAGATTTTTCGAGTTGTTCATCAGATATTTCGACAAGCTTTGCGGTTTCGCGGACACGCTTATCGATTTCTTCATCTGAAAGACCCATATTCTTGGGTCCGAAAGCGATATCTTTATAAACTGTTTCTTCAAAAATCTGATATTCGGGATACTGAAAAACAAGTCCTACTTTAAATCTTGTCTGCAAAGTTGTCTGCTTGTCCTGCCAGATATCTGTTCCGTCGATATAAATCTTGCCTGAAGTGGGTTTTAAAAGTCCGTTAAGATGCTGAATAAAGGTTGACTTTCCTGAACCTGTATGACCTATTATGCCTACAAGTTCGCCCTCTTCGATTTCTATATTAAGATTATCAATTGCCTTTTTTTCAAAAGGAGTACCTGCGCTATATACATAGGTCAAGTCTTCCGTTTTAATTATAGCCAACGTTATCTTCCTGCTTTCTCAATAATTTTTATAATTTCTTCGATACATTCTTCTTCGGTTATTATATCATCGGGAATGTCTATTCCATTGTTTCTAAGCCCGAATGCAAGTTCTGTAACCTGAGGGACATCAAGGCCTACGGATTTTAAAAGTTCAACATTCTTGAAAACTTCCTTGGGAGTTCCGTCAAGAATGGTCTTTCCGCTATCCATAACGACAATTCTGTCTGCTTTGGCAGCTTCATCCATATAATGAGTTATGAGAATAATAGTTACTCCGTGTTCACGATTGAGTTTCTTTATCGTTTTCATAACTTCTTTTCTTCCGATAGGGTCAAGCATTGCGGTTGGTTCATCAAGAACAATACAATCGGGACACATAGCAATTATTCCCGCTATGGCAACACGCTGTTTCTGCCCTCCTGAAAGTTGATGCGGAGCGTGTTCTCTGAACTTATACATTCCGACATCTTTGAGCGCGTTATCCACCCTTTCACGCATCTCGGCAGGGTCGACACCTAAATTTTCAAGAGCGAACGCAACATCTTCTTCTACTATAGTTGCAACAATCTGATTATCGGGATTCTGAAAAACCATTCCAACTCTCTGACGGATATCAAAAAGTTTTTCATCATCAGAAGCCTCTCTTACGTTAACAAGGACTTTGCCTTTATCTGCGGTAAGAATAGCATTGAAATGCTTTGCTATTGTTGATTTACCCGAACCATTATGTCCTAAAACAGCAACAAATTCTCCCCTTTTTATATCAAGGGAAATGCCCTTTAAAACCTGCTTTATAGGAGCGTTTTCTTCTTCAAAATCTTCATTCTGATAATGAAACCAGACATCTTTTGCTTCAATTATTTTTTCCATTTTACACTTCCGTATTGATAATTATCTGTTTCTGTTATGATGGAAAGTATCGTCTATTGCAACAACAAGTGCTGTCGCAAATGCACATTCTCTGTCATCATAAACATCAATCTCATAAGAATCTCCCCATGAGAGAAATGCTTTATTGACAGTTGCATAAGGCATTCCGTTTTTGGTTATTGTAAAATTCCAAGCAAACAAATCGCCGTCAACAGAAAAAACATCTCCCGTTATAGTTGTGATATCCAATGCTCTTTCGAAAAAAGAAAATCTTTGTTCGATGGTTGCAACGATATTGTCGTTATGAAGGATATCGTATTTTCTGCCGAAAAATTTAAAATGACGACTTACAGTAAATATAAGGTCCCCGAAATTTGAAATAATATCAAATCCGGGAGGGAATTTATAAATTCTTGTTTTTACTTTGTATACAGCCATCTGGTTATCGTCATAGATGTTATAACTATCAAGTAAAGTAAAAACTTCTTGTTTTAAATAAAGTTTCATAAAAATCCCCCTTTTATATTTCTTCCCACATTGCTGTACTTCCGCAAGGCAGACAAACTCCGCTCTTTTCGCAGATAAGCCCTATTTCATCTGCTGATACTTTTCCTATGTATTTCTTTCCTACTGTTTCGGAAAGGATATATGACATTACAGACGGAGAAAGCCCCGTTGTATAACTATTCAAAAGAAAGAAAAGCGGTTTATCGGAAAGAACTTCTGAACAGAGTTTCACAAGATCGTAAATACAATCTTCGAGTTTCCAGACTTCCCCTCCTGGTCCTCTGCCGTATGAGGGTGGATCCATAATAATGGCATCGTATTTTCTTCCTCTTTTGATTTCGCGGTTAACAAACTTTTCGCAGTCATCAACTATCCAGCGGATAGGTTTTTCTGAAAGACCTGATGACGCTGCGTTTTCTCTTGCCCATTGAACCATGCCTTTTGAAGCGTCAACATGGCATACAGATGCCCCCGCAGATGCACACGCAAGCGTTGCACCGCCTGTATATGCAAAAAGATTCAATACGTTTATTTCTCTTCCTGCATTTTTTATCTTTTCACGCATAAAATCCCAGTTTACAGCCTGTTCGGGAAAAAGTCCCGTATGTTTGAAGCCTGTTGGTTTTATATTGAAAGTAAGGTCTTTATAATTTATCTGCCATTCGGGAGAGAATTTCTTTTTATAATCCCAGCTTCCGCCGCCTTTTGAAGAACGATTATATCTTGCGTGAACATTACTCCATAGATTCGGATCTTTTTCTGTTTTCCAGATAACCTGAGGGTCGGGTCTTGCAAGAATTATATTCCCCCACATTTCGAGTTTTTCTCCCGAAGATGTATCGAGAAGTCTATAATCTTTCCAGTCTGTTGTCGCTCTCATTTCAATCTCCTAAAAATTAAACCATTATTTTCTTTACCATATCTGCTATTTCTTCTGCTATAGCGTTGATTTCGGACTGCTCTTTACCCTCAACCATAACTCTTATCAATGGTTCTGTTCCGCTTTCACGGACAAGAATTCTTCCGTCATCGCCGAGTTTATCAGCATTCTTCGCTATGCAATCTGTAATTTCTTTTACGCCATCAAGTTTATTCTTCCATTCAGGTTTTATCTTTACATTAAGGAGAATCTGAGGGTAATAAGTCATGACAGAAGCAAGTTCAGACATTTTCTTTCCTGCCTTTTTATAGAACGAAAGAAGTTTCGCTGCTGAAAGCTGGCCATCTCCTGTTGTTGCATTTTCAAGGAAGATAATATGTCCCGATTGTTCTCCGCCGATATTAAAATCCTTTTCTTTCATTCTTTCAAGGACATATCTGTCTCCTACTTTGGTTGTTTCAACAGAAATGCCGTTTTCTTTTGCAAATTTCATAAAACCGATATTGGTCATAACTGTTACTACGGCTGTATCGTTTTTAAGAGTTTTCTCTTCTTTCATTGCCTTTGCAAAAATAGCTATGAGTTTATCGCCGTCAATAAGTTCGCCGTTTTCGTCAACCGCAAGACATCTGTCGGCATCACCATCAAACGCAACACCAAGGTCGCAATTATTCTTCTTGACAAAATCGATGAGATTATCCATATAGGTTGAACCGCATTTATCGTTGATATTTGTTCCGTCCGGTGTTGAACTTATACAAAGAACTTCTGCACCCATTTTGCTGAAAAGTTTTTCTGCTGTTGCCGATGAACTTCCGTTAGCACAGTCTATTGCGACTTTAATTCCTGAAAGGTCAGTATTTACAGCATCTTTTATGTAATCTATATACTCATCGGCTGCAGTTTCTTTTCTTTCTATTCTGCCTATTTCTGTTCCGTTTTTAAGATTATCTGAAAGAACTTCAGGCTTATCGAGAATGAGAGCCTCTATTTCTTCTTCGATTTCATCAGAAAGTTTATATCCGTCGTGTGCAAAAAGTTTTATTCCGTTGAATTCAACGCTGTTATGAGATGCTGAAATCATCACTCCCGCGTCGGCGTTATATTTTTTAACAAGCATAGCAACAGCCGGAGTTGGAACTACCCCTAATATAACCGCATCGGCACCGACTGAACAGATACCTGCTGAAAGTGCTGCTTCGAGAACATCAGATGATATTCTTGTATCTTTTCCAATGAAAATTTTTGGTTTGTGTGATGTATGTTTTGTAAGAACAAGTGCTGCCGCTCTTCCTATCTGCATAGCGGTTTCACAGGTGAGTTCTGTTATTGCCACTCCCCTGGCGCCATCTGTTCCGAATAATCTTGCCATTATATTTGACTCCTTTCAGGTTACAAAAGACTCTGCTGTCCGTCATCAGACGAATTGGTTTTTTTATTGGGTTTGAGCCCTAAATGTTCATAAGCGAGTGCTGTAACGCATCTTCCTCTGGGTGTTCTTGAAATAAATCCTAACTGCATAAGGTAAGGTTCACAGACATCTTCTAATGTTACCGCTTCTTCGCCTATTGCAGCAGCCAGTGTTTCAAGTCCTACAGGGCCGCCGTTATATCCTTTGATTATCATTTCAAGCATACGCTTATCGAGAGTATCAAGGCCTAAAGCATCTATTTCAAGTCTGTCGAGTGCTAATGAAGCTATTTCTTTGGTTATAACGCCATTTCCCATAACTTCGGCAAAGTCTCTAACTCTCTTTAAAAGTCGGTTAGCAATACGCGGTGTTCCTCTTGAACGCTTTGCTATCTCCATAGCTCCTTCGCGTTCGCAGGAAATCCCCAAAACTCCCGCGCTACGCATAGCGATTTCACAGAGTTGTTCATGGGTATACATTTCAAGGCGCATAACCATACCGAATCTATCGCGAAGCGGTGATGTAAGCTGGCCCGCTCTTGTTGTCGCTCCCACAAGAGTAAACTTAGGAAGGTCGATTCTTATTGACTGTGCTGATGGGCCTTTTCCGATTATGATATCAAGAGCACAGTCTTCAAGTGCGGGATAGAGAATTTCTTCTATCGCTCTTGAAAGACGATGTATTTCGTCGATAAAAAGAACGTCGTTTTCGGCAAGGTTTGTAAGAAGTGCCGCTAAATCGCCCGGCTTTTCTATCGCGGGGCCTGATGTTATTCTTATATTAACGCCCATTTCATGAGCAATGATTGCTGAAAGTGTTGTTTTTCCGAGTCCCGGAGGACCGTAAAGAAGAACATGGTCGAGAGGTTCTCCTCTCTGTTTTGCTGCTTCTATAAAAATCTTGAGGTTTTCTTTTACTTTATCCTGTCCGATATATTCAGAAAGGGTTTTCGGACGTAAAGAAAAATCTATATCGGTATCTTCTCTTGTGGCTTCGGGAGCTACCATTCTTTCTTCGAAATTGATTTCTCCTGCTTCGAGCATATTTTCACATCCTTAAGTTTACTTGTTTTTGCCTATAAGCTGAAGTGATTTTCTTATAAGTTCGGGGGCAGAAAGTGATGCATCGAGTTTTGACACAACAGATGCTGCTTCTGTTTGTGAATAGCCAAGAACAACGAGCGCGGAAATTGCTTCTCCTACTGCGCCGCTGTTACTATTGACAGCAGTAAATTCTGCAACGGAAACACTTTCTTGAGATAACTGTTCTTTAGCGATTTTGTCTTTGAGTTCAAGTATAATTCTCTGAGCAAGTTTAGGTCCTACTCCCTTGGTTTTGGTAAATGCCTTTGTATCTCCCGTTGCGACAGAAAGAGCAAATTTTTCGGGAGTTGTATCTGAAAGAATAGCAAGTGCTGTTCTTGGTCCCGCACCCGAAACAGAAAGAAGCATTTTAAAACATGTGAGTTCGCTCTGGGTATAAAATCCGAAAAGTTCAACAGCATCTTCCCTTACATGAAGATATGTAAGAAGTTTCACTGTTTCGCCGACAGAACCTATCTGGGAAAGAGTTGTGAATGTTGTACGGCAGGCATATCCCACTCCCGCACATTCAACAACGGCAAGGTTTGGTTCTGTATGAGTAAGTTCGCCTTTTATACTGTAAATCATAATATTTTATTCTCCTGTTTGATGATATATACGCTGTGAGTTTAGGGTGTGTCCGTGGCATATCGCTATTGCGAGTGCATCGGCTGTATCGTCGGGTTTTGGAACGGATGCAAGTTTGAGAATTTTTCTTGTCATCTCCATAACCTGTTTCTTTTCTGCCCTGCCGTATCCTACTACCGACATTTTAACCTGAAGAGGTGTATATTCGGTTATCGGAACACATCTTTGTGCTGCGGCAAGAACTGTAACTCCCCTCGCCTGTGCAACATCGATAACTGTTTTCTGGTTTGTATTAAAATAAAGTTTTTCTATAGCCATTGTATCAGGGCGGTAAGTGTCAAGAACTGTGCACATATCACGATAAATATCGGAAAGTCTTTCTGTGAAAGGGGTATGTGCTTCGGTTGTTATAGCACCGAACGCTATTGTCTTGAAACTTCTGCCGTCATATTCAAGAACGCCATATCCTATAATGGCATAACCAGGGTCTATTCCGAGAATACGCAAGGTGCCGCCTCCCATAAATGTAAAAATTATACATAAGCAGAAAATCCATCTGCATATTAACGATTTATTATACCATATTATTGTAATAATATCAAGTTTATTAGGCAAATAATTTTGCACAATGAAACTTCTTTATCGTCCAAAAAATGTTGCAATATAAGCAAAAAAGAGGTATAATTATTTTTATGATGTAAAAGGAGTTGTTTTTATGGCTTTGAAAGATACAACTGTTATAATCGCTGCGGCAGGAAGTGCATCAAGAATGAAGGGCGAGGATAAACTTCTTGCTGATTTATGTGGAAAATCAGTTATTGCAAGAACTATAAGGGCATTTGAAAACGCACCTTCGGTTGCTGAAATAATAATCGTTACAAAAGAAAAGAAAATTCCTCAGCTTGAAATGATTGTAGCCTCATGCGGTGCATCAAAGGTGTCAAAAATTGTTGCAGGTGGAGAAACAAGACAGCAGTCTGTTATAAACGGTCTTAAAGCATCTGAAGCAGAAACTTCGATGATTGCTATTCACGATGGCGCAAGACCTCTGATTACTACCGAACTTATCGAAAAAACCATTGCCGACGCAAGAGTTTTCGGTGGTGCAACTCTTGGCGTTCCTGTTAAGGATACCGTTAAAGTTGTTGATGACGGACTTGTTACTGATACTCCCGATCGTTCAAAACTATATCTTATACAGACTCCTCAGGTTTTCAAGAAAACACTTTATATCGACGGCGTTAATTTCGCTGTTGCACACGAACTTGATTTTACCGATGATTGTCAGCTTGTTGAAGCTGTATGCGGAAAAATCGCCGTTACAACGGGAGATTACAGAAATATGAAAATAACTACTCCTGACGACCTTATGATTGCGAGAGCGATTTTTGAAGGAGATGACTGATTTATTATGAGAATAGGACACGGATATGATGTTCATAAACTTGTCGAGGACAGAAAGCTCATTTTAGGCGGAGTGGAAATTCCATATGAAAAAGGGCTTTTGGGGCATTCTGACGCAGATGTTCTTACACATTCTGTTGCCGACAGTATTTTAGGAGCTCTCGCTATGGGAGATATAGGAAAACATTTTCCTGATAACGACGAAAAATACAAGGGTGCCGACAGCATAATGCTTCTTAAAGAAGTATACGGCATAATGAAAAACAAGGGATATAAAATCGGAAATGTTGATGTTACGGTTATATGTCAGGAACCTAAACTCTCTCCTTTTATTGACAAAATGAGAGAAAATCTTGCTGACGCATTATCTTCTGAAAAAGACAGAATCAGTGTTAAGGCAACAACAGAAGAAAAACTAGGATTTACAGGAAATAAAGAAGGTATAGCATCACATGCTGTATGCTTATTGGAGGAAGAAATATGACCGAAAGAGAAAAAGCTCTTAAAGGAGAACTTTATTTATCAGCTGATGAAGAGCTCGTTACTATGAGAAGAAATGCCAGACTTTTAACAGAAAAGTTCAACGCTACATCTGTTACAGAAATCGACAAAAGAACAGAAATACTTAAAGAACTTTTCGGAAAAGTTGAGGGCGAAATATATATTGAACCTGATTTTCACTGTGATTATGGATGCAACATATATGTCGGGGATAATTTCTATGCAAACTTCGGATGCGTAATACTTGATGTTGCGGAAGTAAGAATAGGCAGAAACTGTTTTATAGCACCTGATGTTGTTATCACAACGGCAACACATCCTAAAGATGCTAAAACAAGAAATTCGGGGCTTGAACTCGGAAAAGCAATAACTATAGGCGACAACTGCTGGATTGGTGCGAGAGCGGTTATTAATCCGGGAGTAACAATCGGCAACGGCGTTATTGTAGCATCGGGTGCTGTTGTTACAAAAAATTTCGGAGATAATGTTGTCATTGGCGGTGTTCCCGCAAGAGTGATTTCAGAAATCGAATAATACACTACCTTTTCCTATGGAGGACAATTATGATTATGAAAAGACTTTCACTCGTTTATCCTGTTATAACATATCGTGCCAAAATGAAAAGAAATTTAGGATATGTTGTAAATGAAGACTGGATTATCGGTCAGCTTTATACCGATGCTGTCGGTAGCAAATACCTTCTCGCAGGGACACCTGAAAACGAGGACCATCAGAAATTCTATGAAGTAAAAAATTTAAGACAGGAAACAGTAGGAATTCTCTCTCCTTTCAGAACAAATCACGACCATGCTATTTTTGACGGAGATATAATTTCTATAACTGCATATAACGGAACGAGAGATGAAACCGTGAGAATAGAAACAGGTCTTGATGGCGAAACTGTTATGACAGAAATCGAACGGGAAAAATCTGTTCCTGATGACGCTGAAATAACTTTTTCCAAATCAGGAATTGTAAAGAATTATAACGGGAATTATTTCTTTGAATTCTCGGATTCGGAAAAAGTTTCGCTTGGTGCGGCGGTTGTTCCTTTATATCAGTTCTTTTCTCCTGATTTTGCTCCGCTTGACAATCACATAATAGAAGTTATCGGAAATATTTATGATAACCCTCAGCTTGCACAACAAATTTTATACAGATAAAAAATACGGTATCATCCAGATGATGATACCGTATTTCTTATTATTTACAGAATATTTATCTGTTATCGCTGTCGATAGGTTTCGGCACAACAGGTGCAGCAGCTGTTGAACCTCTTGATGAAGCAAAACCAAAGTTTGATTTTCCATGTTTCTTTACGCCATACATTGCTTCGTCGGCTGCGCTGAAAAGTTCTTCGCAATTCTTGCCGTTTTCATTGAAATAAGCAATACCGATAGAACAATTTACAGCAAGATGTTCGCCTGTTGATTCGGATGTAAAACCACCACTCATAATCTTTATAAGTTCCTTAGCCATCTGAGCGGCATCAACATCGGGAACATTTACGCATATAACGAATTCGTCACCGCCGAAACGACCCGCAAAGCCCTTTTCAAATACAAGTTCTTTGAGAGTATCGGCTGTAAATTTAAGAACTTCGTCACCACATGCGTGACCATAATCATCGTTGAAATGTTTGAAATCATCAAGGTCGATAAACATGATGAAGCTGTTATATTTGCGAACAGATGAAAGTTCAAACTCATTAGCGAGAGTTTTGATAAAGCTTTCTCTGTTATAAACCTGTGTAAGTGCATCGAAATTAGCTCTCTGTAAGAGACGCATTTCGTCTTTCTTTTCACGGTCTATATCAACTATGACGCCGATAAGCTTTGTAGGAACATCATCACGGTCAAAGAATTTTGTTGCACGGATAAGCACCCAGGCAAAATCACCATAGATATTCTGGAAACGATATTCTCCCTGAAGGAAGTTTGTTTCAGCATTGAGGATATGATCAAGATCGGTAAAATATCTTGAACGGTCATCCTTATGGATTTTGAGTTTATAGAAGAATGAATCCTGAATGTCGTCTGATTTAGGTCTGAAACTGAATCTCTTGTTGAAATTGTTTGAAACATAAACTGTTTGTTTTGCAAAATTGATTTCAAACACGATATTGTTTGTCATTTCAACTATTGTACGATAACGCTGTTCACTTTCGAAAACGTCATCAAACATTGTATTGAACGCTCTGCCTATCTGACCATATTCATCGTATGAATCAATTTCAAATCTTGATTTCTGATCGCCTCTGCTCTTTTTGGTAAGAACATCAACGATATTGAGTATTGGTCTTGAAAAATAGATAACCAGGAATACTATGATTATCACTTCTAAGATAATGCAGATTGTTGTTGCAATACCAAATGCTTTGGTATTTATATTGAGTTCGTTTGAAATATCATTTCTTCCGACTATTGTAACCAGCTTCCAGTCGGTTCCGTAAACGGGAGAAATGCATATATAATTATTCAGTCTGTCAACTTCAATGTTTTCGAAAATGGGTTCTTCTTCGGAAACGGATTTTACGAACAAATCCGCATATGCCGTAAAGTTGGTATCTTTTTTATATTCGGTTGCCTTTCCGTTTGAAAGGTTGAGTATATTTTCGTAAGCATCGATAACAGCGCCTGTTGATGAATTTGTTACCTTTGTTGAGAAGAGTTTTTTCTGCATCTGTGTTGTTGTGCAGAGCTGAACAAATGTTCCTACTTTTTCTTCTTCATAGACTATTTCCTTGCATATAAGGAAAGCTACTGTGTTTGTTCCTCCGACTTTGATTGTAATAAAATCAGATATACCGCCATTATTAGAAGCGATATCCACACGATCCGGATTTTCATCAAGTATGTAAAGATATTCATCGCAACCTTCTGAACTTGAAACTACTTTTCCGTCTTTATCAAGAACAACAGCGAGTTCTACGTTGGGATTACTCTGCTGATATGAATTTACAGAATTCTGAACATAAGAAGAGATATTTTCAAAATCATCATAATCAGGATGATATGGTCTGTCATAAACAGACATCGACATAATGGACGTGTATATTGAAATGTCTTTATTGATGGCGATATTTTTGCCGTTATTCTGAAGTTCGTTAACAAAAGACCCTACCATTTCAGCTTGTGCCGAAGATGTTGATGAAATTGCGTTTTCTGCCGAAGAATCGGTTATATCAAAAATTTCTTTATAAGCAACAACATTGAATATGATTATAGAAATCAAAGCTATAAAAGCCATTGCAAGAGAAAACTTTGCTGTTATTTTCAAAATATCGCCTCCTTTTCATTTAAATATCTGCATATACTACTACACATTGTATATTATATACTAAAATTTTAAGTTTGTAAAGAGTTTTTCAGAAAAAAGATAAAAAATTAACAAAAAATCGTCTGCATAAAAAACGCAGACGATTTAATTAAAATTATTCTTCTTTATGGTTGCGAAGTTCGTTTGAAAAAAGGTAGATCATTCCCATCGCTGTAAGAATTCCGAATGATATTGCACCTATTTTGAGAAGAGGAATAGCATTGCTTTTATTTTCTGTTCCGGCATCTTCTCCGATTGTTGTTTCTTCCACCGTAGTTTCTTCGGTAGCTGATGTTTCTTCGGGTGGATTTTCTGTTACAACCGATGTTACAGCAGAAGTTTCTTCAGGTTTTTCGCTTGAAGGGGTTGCGGGTTTAAGTGAAATAAGAACAACGCTGTAAGGTTCAAGAG
>CALGTU010000197.1 GCA_937901465.1 uncultured Clostridia bacterium
CTCAAAAAATAAGATACAACAAACACAACAGCGAATATGAGTGAACATATCGCAGAAATTTTATGTTTCTTTGTCTTTGACATTATCAGCGAAAGAACAAACGAAACGGTTGTTACAAGCATAAGCCCTATTCCGAAATAGTTATGAAGGTTGATTGTAAGGGATGTCGGGTGTTCGCTGAATGTGTTGAAGGGGAAAAAGGCTGTCCCTGAAATACCTATCAGAACGATATAATAGATTACTTTTTTAACAACAGGTATTCTGATTTTTTGTATGTAGACTATCATCAGCACAGCGATTATCACTGCGAAACAAAACCATAAAACAGATGTCCAGCGTTTTAATCCGATGTATGCCGAAAAGGATATTCCCAAATCAAACAAGTGATTTCCCGATAACCACGCACAAGCCACGGATATTATATTAGCCAGAAGAAACAGTATCCCTGCTATCAGCGGAATTTTATGATGTCTGTTCATTTTTTCTCCTCCCGATTTATATTTGAGTTTATTATACCACCATATCTGCATAAACTCAATACAATACCGGCAACTTAGTCTTAAAAAACGGCAACTTGTGTTTCAGGATATTGCAAAGGAAAAATCCTTGTGTTAATATGGGGTCAAGAGGTGATGGTGTGAAAATTTCAATCAACATAAACGAAAACTTTTCCGACACAGAAATAGTTATAAACAGCGGGGCACTGACCCCAGAAATAGAAAGAATAATAGCAACACTCCGTATTCTCGACCAGCAGATAACAGTAATCAAAAACGATGAAAGTTATATACTCGATGTTGCAAAGATAGTCTATATCGAATCGGTTGACAGAAAGACATTTGTCTATACACAAGACGATTGCTTTGAATTGAAACTCAAACTCTATGAGGTTGAAGAACAACTCTGTCAGGGTGGATTTTTACGCATAAGCAAATCCTCTCTCGTTCAGCTTAAATTTATCCGTTCGCTTAAAGCCGAACTCAACCGCAAGATAAGACTTACTCTTGAAAACGGCGAACAGATAATAGTTTCAAGGCAGTATGCCGATGAACTCAAACACAGACTGGGGGTAAAGTAAATGGAAAAGAAAAAAGGAATTTTAGGCTTTCTTTCACAGGTCTTTATGCTTTTCGGAATAATCGTTCTTTTAATGAGTGTATTTGCTGTAATTGTAGGAGATGAAGCAAAAGAAGTTTCAACAATTTTTTCACTCGGCAGTAAAGGACTTTCTTTCGCAACACTGATACAGTTTCTTTTTGCAATAGCCATCATCTGCGTTCTCCGTTTTGTCTTTATGACAGATACAATAATAAAGAAAATGCCGCTTACATTAAGAATAATTCTGATGTTTATAAGTGTTATCGCAGTTATTATAGGATTTGTTCTCGCTTTCGGCTGGTTCCCCATAACAGAAATAAAAGCCTGGATAATGTTTATCCTATGCTTTATAGTAAGTTGCGTTATCAGCACATTTGTATCCGTTGTTTCTGAAAAACAGGAAAACAAGAAACTCGAAGAAGCCTTAAAGCGTTTCAAGGAGGGACAGTAATGGAAAATGCTATTTCTATAAACGGTATCACAAAATCATTCGGAGAGAAAAAGGTTCTGGATGATATAAATCTTGATGTAAAAAAAGGTGAGATTTTAGGGCTTTTAGGTCCTTCGGGAGCAGGAAAGACAACGCTTATAAAAATCCTCACGGGACAACTTTCGGCTGAAAACGGGAAATCCGTTATAAACGGTATAAACTCACAGAAACTCTCGGGTGACGATTACAGAAACTTCGGGATTATGATGGATAATTTCGGTGTATATGACAGACTCAGCTGTTTTGAAAATCTCAAAATTTTTGCAAGAATTTACGGCATTAAAAATGACAAGATAAACGAGGCCTTAGAAAGCGTCGGATTATCGGATGCCAAAAAAACACCTGCACAGAATCTTTCAAAGGGAATGAAAAGCAGACTTCGCCTTGCCCGTGTTTTTATGATAAACCCCGATATACTTTTTCTCGATGAGCCGACAAGCGGACTTGACCCCGCGACAGCAGACGAAATCCAGAAAATGATACAAAAAGAAAAGGAAAAGGGAAAGACAATCTTTCTCACAACACACACAATGACCGAGGCTGAAAAACTCTGCGATAATGTAGCGCTTCTCAGCGACGGAAAGATAGTTGAATACGGAAATCCGAAAGAAATATGCCGTAGATACAATCATCAGAAAAAACTTAAAATTCATCTTACCGACGGAACGGAAAAAGAAATCCCACACGATGAAAATTCAGCAGAAATTATTTCTGAACTTATAAAATCGGGCAGGGCAGAAACTATCCACACAACAGAGCCCGACCTTGAAACCGTTTTTATGGAACTTACAGGAAAGGAGCTTACTGCATGAAAAATATAACTGCCGTTTTCTTGAAACAGATAAAGGAAACATTCAGGAATAAAACAATACTCATTCAGTTTCTGATGTTTCCCGTTATGGTTATCATTATGGAAAACGCCATAAAACTTGAAAATATGCCCGAGCATTTCTTTGTAAAACTCTTCGCTGTTATGTTTGTCGGAATGGCACCGCTTACCTGTATGTCGGCAATTATTTCCGAAGAAAAGGAGAAGAACACTCTCCGTGCACTTATGATGAGTAATGTGAAACCCTTTGAGTATCTTTTAGGCGTAGGCGCTTATGTATTTATTATGTGCATTATAGGAGCAGTTGTTTTTGCAGTATGCGGTGGATATGAGGGAAAAGACCTTTTGGTATTTATGGCTGTTATGGGCGCAGGAATTCTTCTTTCATCACTTACGGGCGCAGTGATAGGAGTGTTCAGCAAGAATCAGATGTCAGCGACATCGATAACAATCCCCGTTATGATGATTTTCTCTTTTCTTCCCATGCTTTCTATATTCAATGAAAATATCGAAAAGGTTGCAAGAATAACCTACTCACAGCAGATGAGTATTTTAATAAACGGCATAGGAAATGCAGGAATAAAACCCGAAAGCATTATAATAATCGCAGTGAATTTTGTTGTCGCGTCAATACTTTTCACACTCGCTTTCAGAAAAAAAGGTCTTGAATAAAAACAAACCCGTGAAATTTCTTCACGGGTTATTTTTTAAGCATCTTTTCAATCGGGGTTTTCAACGCATCATAGACTTTATTGAAAATAACCTGATTGGGATAATACTTATAATTCGAAAAGACCTTTATGCCACTTCTGTTGTAATATTCAAGTATCGCAGCGGCACAACCCGCACTTCTGCTCTGCCCGTATTCACACTGACAGATGATATCAAGCCCGTCTTCTTTGGCTTTCTTTATGAATTTAGCAAGGTCATCTGCTTCGGGGAAGTAGGTTTCATAAGTAAAGCCATAGTTCTTTAAACTGCTTATGTCGATATCGTGGATACCGACCATAAAAAATCTGTCGCACTTGCCCGAGTAATCGATAGGCTCATAGTCTTCGGGAGTTCTCTTCGAAGGCGGATCGTAAAAACTTATTACAGCAGTGTTTTCGGGCAGACCTTCTTTCAATAACTTCTCCATAGCCTCGCGTGAAAAAATGCGTACTTTCATATTATCGTCCTCCTTGAATTTCATAAGGTGAAACTTCCTCTTTTTATATTATACCACAAGAGATGTCCGTTTCCCTACACAGTAAAATCCGACCTTTTCAAAACCCGCCGTAAATCAAGAAATTTACGACGGGTTTTGAATATTTTTCGGATTTGTGGGAATACTAATTAGCTATTCTTTTTATAAAAGGCTCTCAGGTTCATTTTTAATCCTTTTCCAGGTTTTCAGTTCTTCTTCAGTAAGCATAGATTCCACCACTATTGGCAGAGCTTGTTGTTGCACCTTCCAATACAGAGTACCTGTAATATCACATTCTCCGCAAGTGCGAGGCCCTAATAAACCAAATGTACCCAATTGCGGCGGATAGTCCCAACCTGCATTAAAGGCATCTTGAGCTGTGCAAAAAACCTTTGCACCACAAACCTCACAATAATGCCAAAACGGACGAGAATTCATACTTTCAAGCAAATCT
Source organism: uncultured Clostridia bacterium (assembly GCA_937901465.1). Taxonomy (GTDB): domain Bacteria; phylum Bacillota; class Clostridia; order Oscillospirales; family Ruminococcaceae; genus RGIG4131. The sequence goes on from CALGTU010000197.1 coordinate 4,058, forward strand.
AATCGTTCTTTTGCTTTTTCTTCCTCTTGTTTCATTTGTTGTGATTCTTCGCTGAGTTCTTTACGTGCGGAATCAACGATTTCGGGCTTAGGATCATCCATTCGTAGTTTAATATCGTTATTTATAACCTCGTATATTTTATCAAAGCCTTCGCTGGGATTGGGAAATTCTATCTCCTTCGCATTGGCTCTTAGTCGTTGAATAGAATCTATTAGGTTTCGTTCAATTATATACGTTTCCCAAACGGCGTCGCTCGGACACATTACATAAACCGCTATGGTAATATTTTTAACTGCATTACGAATGGCATCTATGTACGCTATTCTACGCTTTGCCTTGTATAAAGTCTGCTCAACCACTACATTTTTACCTTCTTGTAACGCCTTAATAATGTCAAATAAAAGATTCTGGTTTGCCTTATATAAGCATTTGAATTCGTGCCGCCCAAGCGGGATATTCTTACTGAATCCCGCTTCTTTATAAGCTGCTTGCTGATAATCATACACATTTAATATCACTGTATTTCCACTGTCAGAAAAGTGATTGTTAATGAAAGTTGTTTTGCCGGTTGCCGGAGCACCTATAACAAAAGTTATGGTTGTTTTTGCAAGAGCGTCGTTGTTTATTAGTTGATCGGTCATATAATCTCTCCTTATTTATTCTTGAGAACATTTATTTGAATGTATTGTTTAGCGGTTTCAAAATCAATCTGGTCGAGCAATAAGCCAAAGATTGCTGGACTCAACTTCGCTAGTAATTCCGGGCAATAAGCCGTGATATAATCTTCGGTTTCAAGCGGAGCCACCTCGTAAAAATCGTAACAAATTACAGTGGTTAAGGTGATATCAAAGTAATCATCTTCAGTCATATATATCCTCGGCGTATGTAGGTGGTGTGGCTGATATAACGTACCGCCAGCGCCATCGGCTGATTTAAGCCAAACCGTAGCATTTATATAATTAAATAATCGCATTAACATAGGTATGTTTTCGCTATGCTCTTTGCACCATTCTGCTGCTACTTGAGGATAGTAAGTCCTAACTTCCATTTCATCGTCATATAACCAAATGCAGCTTTCTATCGCTTTGTTTGGAGCACTATCATATCCTTGAAAAACCATAGTGTATCGAGGATCCCCATTATCAATATCTACTTCGAAATTGATGAAATGAGATTTTAAGTATTGTTTCAGTCTTGCTTCAACTTGCATTCTATTCATATACATCATTCCTTTTTTAGTTTACTATGCTTTCAATTCAGCAAGGTGTATTTTTATAGACAGATTAACTTTTGTATTATAATCATCCGTCACAATCTATTTGTGATTGTTATGTTGGGCTAGTAATATATTAGCTCTCTCCTCCCAAATCCATAAGCTGTTTTTCATATAGTTTACGGCTCTTTCTTTGGCTGTACTTAATGGTATTTCTTCTCCGTTATTTGTGCATCTCGGTAAGCACCAATCAAAATTGTGATGTTTACCAATGAGTTCATTACATTCGTTGCTTTTATAACTACTGTTATCAGCAAATATATCCTTAACGAGATATTCTCCATTAACAAACGGCATAAGATAATTTCGTTTTATAAATGTTCTCCAGCCCGATTCCCCATAACCATATGTGTTCAACCAATTTTTATATGGATCAACATAGCTCCGCATTCTTGTGCTCATAGATTCCTGAAAATAATACTTTCTAATCAAACTTAATAAAACGTCAAAGTAATCACACGTTCCGTAGCCAGAATTATCGTTGTCACGCTCTCTATATTCTCCTCTCCATATGTTTAATTCGCGGGGGAGAATAATAAAGTTTGACTTACTGTGATACCCTTTTCTAAACTGGTAAAACAATTCAATGTCTTCTTTAGTAAAAAGACGAGTATATGATCTGGCCTTTGCTTTAAAGGAGCCATCTTTATTATTTACTCCAAATGTCCACCCAAGACTATTTATACAATCCCCTCTATAATACGGATTCAATTTCTGTGTTTCATCAAAATACTCTTCAAAAAAATGTCTATAAAACTGCAATGCCTTATCGGACATATCCGTATCACAATCACTTATAATGTTTTCAATCAGTTCTTCTTTGAGCAATGATGTAGGGTAATTCATTTTATCACTCCTTTTCATAAATATATACTGCGCGTCGCTTTATAGTGCGATTGGGTATAAAACGAATACCCAGCTCAGGGTGTTCGGTAATATGGTTGTAGAAGTTTTTACCAAGAACTCCTGCGTTTCCTCTGTCTATCTGAGACCATTCTTCATCTGTGTAAATATCCGGAACTGTAAATTCTTTATTTTTATAATCACCGACTTGGATTCTATTAATAACTTCATCTACAGTAAAAATAGTTACTTCTCCAAAAAGCTTATAGCGGATATATTCTTGGATGCTCATACGTTTTTTAGCGGCGTCAGCCTCCAAACGTTCACCATATTCTTGATTCAAATCGAATCTATAAGTTGCCATAAGATAAATCCTCCTTTTAATAACTAACAGTGCAAATACATCGACTGCTGTCGTTGTATTTTTATTATAGCATCATCAGCAGTCGATGTCAATAGTTTTTTTAAAAATTCAAAAACAAATGGCAAGGGAAGTAAATCTCCTTGCCATACCGTGTTTTAGTTAGCTATAAATTATATCATTATTTACGATTTCTGTGGCTCTGCTGCGAATGTTGTTCATCCGAGCAACCCACTCCATTTGGTTATCTGTTTTGAGTTGTTCGGTGAACCAAACCATACAAACTTAAGTGGATTTTTGAGAGAAAAAAAGCGTCAGGGATTACCTGACGCTTTCTCTTTAACCTACAAATTCCATACTATTTCTGCATCGCCGTTTTCATGTATCAGAATCATAGCAACGGATTTTTCTTGATATATTGCTGAACAATGTTAAATACTTACCCATATTTTCTCCTTTTTCTTTACCGAATTACGCCACCTACTCTTTTCAACGCATCATAGACTTTATTGAAAATAACCTGATTGGGATAATACTTATAATTCGAAAAGACCTTTATGCCACTTCTGTTGTAATATTCAAGTATCGCAGCGGCACAACCCGCACTTCTGCTCTGCCCGTATTCACACTGACAGATGATATCAAGCCCGTCTTCTTTGGCTTTCTTTATGAATTTAGCAAGGTCATCTGCTTCGGGGAAGTAGGTTTCATAAGTAAAGCCATAGTTCTTTAAACTGCTTATGTCGATATCGTGGATACCGACCATAAAAAATCTGTCGCACTTGCCCGAGTAATCGATAGGCTCATAGTCTTCGGGAGTTCTCTTCGAAGGCGGATCGTAAAAACTTATTACAGCAGTGTTTTCGGGCAGACCTTCTTTCAATAACTTCTCCATAGCCTCGCGTGAAAAAATGCGTACTTTCATATTATCATCCTCCTTGAATTTCATAAGGGAAAACTTTCTCTTTTTATATTATACCACAAGAGGTGTCCGTTTCCCCACACAGTAAAATCTGACCTGATTTTTGATTATTCGTCACCCTTATATAATTCGTAAAAAACAGAGAAATCCCTTCAATTTTTTACGATAATTTACAGAGATTTAATAAGTGGATTTTATAGATGAAATCGTCAGAAAGAATTATTAGAATGAAAAACCCCTCTCATAAAAGAGAGGGGTATCCGTTTATTCATCACGCTTTGTTAAATACTGTCGTAACGCACATATTTTTGTCTTTGATTTCTGCGAATATTTCTCCGTTCATCTTATGCATAAGTTGTCGGCAGATGTAAAGCCCTAAGCCACTGCCTTTCTGATTTTCGGCATTCTGTCCTCGCCAGAAACTATCAAAGATGTGTGGTAAATCGGTATCGGGAAGAGTGCATCCGCTACTTCTGACAGCGACAAGAATACACCCGTCCTCTTCGGAAAATGCTATGGAAATTTCCTTTCCGTCACCGTATTTTATCGCGTTTTCCATAATGTTCTGCAAAACTTCAACGCTTCGGTTAAAGTCGCCCGTTATAAGACAATCGCTGTATTCCCCGACAGTAAAATCTGTTTTTATAAGCGACAGTTTTTCTGTATAGTAAATCTTTATTTTCGTTACAAGTTCAGAAAGATAGAATTCGCCCATATTGACATCAAGGCTTAAAAAGTCCTCTCTTGATGCAGTTATGATTTCTGTTACATAGCCCTCGATTTCGTCAGCCTTTGCGTTTATATTCTCTGCGATTTCAAGTTGTTTTTCCTTGTCGGTATAAAGCCCTTTCGAGAGTGCTTTTGAATAAAGTTTTATCGCCGAAAGAGGAGTCTTTATATCGTGGGATAAAGAAAGCAGAAGCATTTTCTTTTCTCTCTGAAGACCGAGTTCGCGTTCTTTCTGTTGTTCCATATTCTCACGGAGCATATCCACACCCCATATAAATTTACCGAAAAATTTATTTTTCGTTTCCTTTACGGGTGTTATGAGATTTCCCTTTGAAAGTTCATAGGGAACATCTGTCAGTTTCTCAAACGGACTTAAAATTTTCACTCTTATATAAACCATAACACCGATAATAAGAACTGCCATAATCAGAAGAATTATATTGACTGTTAAAAGAAGATTTGTTCTCTCTGAATTTTCATTCCTCTTATAATCAAAACGATAGAGTTTTCCGTTTATTTCTCTTATGACATAATCGCTGTCAGAATTATAGAAATCGTCATTTTGCTCTGTGATTGCCGTTATAAATTCACATTCCGAAATATCGGGTGTATCGCCGTTTTTAATTACCTTTACAAGCCTTGAAACCTCGACAAGATAAGGTCTTCCACTCTCTTTGTTTTCCTTTAAGAGTATAACATCTGCCGAAACGAAAACTGCAATTATAACGAAAATCACAACAGCAAAAATTCTGTTAAACGCTTTCATATTTATAGCCCACTCCCCAGACTGTCTGAATGTGCTTCGGATTTTTAGGGTCATCCTCAATCTTCTGACGAAGCCACTTTATATGAACAGTAAGCGTCTGCTGTTCAGAAAAACTGTCGCTTCCCCATATCTGATTGAAAAGATACTCTTTTGTGAGAGTTTTTCCCTTGTTTTCAATGAGAAGAGAAAGAAGGTCAAATTCCTTTGATGTCATTTCGATTTTGATATTGTTTTTATAAACGGAATTACTCACTTTATTGATTCGTATTTCTCCGTCGATAATTTCATCAAGGGCATATCTTCTTTTAAAAATCCCACCGATTTTTGCAAGCATAATGTCAATATCATAAGGCTTTTCGATATAATCGTCAGCACCCGCAATAAGCCCGTTCAGTTTATCCTCTTTATCGGTTTTTGCACTCACTATCAGTATGGGAGTGTTGCTGTCCTCACGGATTTTTTTACATACCGCAAAACCGTCTATTCCGGGTAGCATTATATCAAGCACAACAAGCCTTGCCCCGTATCTTTCATACAGTGACAAAGCCGTTTCTCCCGTGTCTGCTACCGATACAACATAATTTTCCCTACGGAGAAAATCACACAGAAGTTCTGATATTTCTTTATTATCCTCAACTATAAGAATGTCAGTCATAATCTATCCTTTCAAATGGGAATAAGGGCGACAGTATTTTGCCGCCCGTATTCGCCTTACCAACCAAGTTCTAAAAGCCAGTTGTTAAGCGCTCTTTCACGCTCTCTCATCTGCGAATTGTTTTCGCATTTTCCGAGGTTGTATTCGCCTTTTATATTTCCATCAACTATATAGAGCACTCTTGTGCATTTAGCAGCAACCTTTGAATCGTGAGTTACCATCATAATTGTTGTGCCGTCTGCATTGAGTTTCTGAAGTTCTTCCATAACTTCATCTGATGATGTTCTGTTGAGCGCACCCGTAGGTTCGTCGGCAAAAATCATCTTGGGGTTATTTATCATACTGCGACAGATGCAGGCTCTCTGTAACTGTCCTCCCGAAACCTCGTTTATGTCGTTATCGGCAATGTCGATAATACCGAGTCTGCGCATTAAATCCTGCCCACGCTGCATAGTTTCCTTGCGTGTTTCGGTGTTCTTATTTGATTGTACAGCAGGGAGTATTATGTTGTCAAGTAATGTGAGATTTTTAAGCATATACATCTGCTGAAAGATAAATCCCATTTCGTCAAGTCTTAAATCAGCGAGTTTCTTTTCACTCATTTCTGCGATGTTCTTTCCGCAGAATTTCGCTTCGCCCGATGTAATTCCGTCCATACCCGAAACGGCATATAAAAGTGTTGATTTTCCCGAGCCCGAGGGGCCCATTATGGCTACCATTTCGCCGTCCTCAACAGTAAAGTTTACATTCTTGAGAACATTGTTCTGACGCTTGTTTACGATATATGTCTTGCAGAGGTCTTTTACTTCTAAAATATTCATAACTGTTTCCTTTCTTACTCAATGTTGGCAGTATCTGATGATTTGATTTTTCTTGTGTAGAGCGATGTTAAAAATGCACTCATAGTTGTTGTCAGAAGAACTACAATCGGGAAAACGAGATAGAGTTCCATAGGATTTGTAATGTAATCAACCGCAAGTTCCATACCCATCATCTTGAAAATCGGGTCGATGCAGAGATGTGTGAGTGGCATCGAGAAAATTTCTGCGATAATAACCGCAATAATTCCCACAAATAAAAATCTTAATGTGTGATAAGCATAGATTTTTCCGTTTCGTGTGCCTACTGCCTTCATAAGTGCGATTTCGCCCTGCTCCTTTGCTATGAAAGAACGTTCCATAAGAACGGTTATGAGTGCAGATAAAACTATTGTGAGAACTGCTACAAGGGATTTTACCGCAGCAAGAGTTTCGGTAACGCCTAACATATCTGATGTTTCTTCAGCACAACTTTTTATATTTTCATAATCCGAGAAAATTCTCTTGATTTCTTCAATTCTGCGTTCAGCCTCTTTATCATCGGGATTGTCGGTAAACATAATCTGTGTGCCTATAGCACCGTTTGCCTGAACATAATTTATATACTCGTCGCTGTGAAGTCTTATGCCGTTCCCTTGCTGATTCATCGACTGAAAGAATGCCGAGATGATATATTCCTTATCGCCGTCAATGGTTTTTATTATAATTGTATCGCCTATATCTGCTTTAAGGTTTTCTGCCGAAAGTCTTGTTATTGCGATTTCGTTTGTGTTCTGTGGCATTGTTCCACCTGTATATTCATACATATCCATTGTCGTACCTGTGCCTTGATATATAGGAACACTGATTTCAGTTTCTCCGTGAACAACAGGCAGGGAAAATATCATTTCACGATAACATTTTGAGGGTATATTATTTTCTGCAAGAGTTTTTTCCATATCATCAAGATGCTTTTCGAGTTTTTCACGGCCACCTTCCGACATACACTCCTGAAATATTTCACTGTCAGAACTATATACATCGCAGTCAGCCCAGCCGAAAGTTGTTGAAAGGCTTCCGCTGTTCATTGTGGCAACAGTGTTTGAAAGTATAAATATAAGGGAAAGACAAAGCACAAATGTAAGAGTAATAATGCTGTATCTTTTAGGTGCGCTTACAATATCGTTAAGTGCAAGGAAAGATGTTGCAGAGAGTTTTGATTTTCCAAGGCTCATAATGCTCTTTTTACGGAAGCGTTCACCCGTCTGACCGTTTCTTATTGCATCAATGGGAGTGAGTTTCTTGACCTTGCCTGTGCATCCATAGCAGAAAAGAAGAATTACCGCTATTACAAACACAGCACAGAGAATATTAAGTATAACAGGATTCTGATTGCTTATAATAATTGATTGTGAAGAAACACTCATAAGCATTTTTCCGAACGGGAAACTAAGGAAAAGTCCGATAACAGAACCGATTACAGAAAGTCCTGCATATTTTACAAGATAAAGCCCACGGATTTTGAAGTTGCTGATACCTATTGCTTTCATAACACCGATTTCACGGAATTCTTCTGAAAGTGTAAAGGTGATTGTAAAATGAAGAACTACGAAAGCGATTGCGATAAGTATTAAACTTACTACAAGAAGCAGACCGACAACAATCATATCAAATATATATGTAAATTCCATAAAGGCTCTGTCCATTGTAAGAATACTGTTGTTGATAAGAGGTTTCGATTCTTCAATCACTGTATCAACATCCGAAGAATATATGTAGACAATAGAACCACCGTAATATTCTTCTGTATTTTCTTCAGAAAGAAAATAATTAAAATCTTCCTCGCTTATAATGTATCTTGCAAAATTTATCTGATTCGAGCCGAAAAGTGCGTCCTTTATCTTGCCTGCAAGAGTAAATTCACGGCTTACTCCGTTTACTTCAATGGTAAGTTTATCGCCGATATCAGCACCGATAGCGTCAGCCCTGCTTTCTGTCATATAGAATTCGCCCTGATTTACTGTTTCAAGGATACTTCCATCGGGCAGAAAATAATTCAGACAAATATCACTGTGAATCATATTCGTTCCTATATCAACGACTTTGTCCTCGTCATCAAAGGCAAAATTATCTTTCGTCAGAAACAGCATTTTTTCTTCTGAATAGCGTTCAACTGCATCTGTCGAATTCATCGTTTCATCAATATCAACCGAGAGATTTTTATTAAATGTAATCACGAGATAATCAGGCGCATCCGCCATTTCAAAATAATTGTCAAGCGCCGTTGTAACGCTTAAAATGTTGTTTACGCTTGATGATACGAACATTGTCGCGAGTATGATAAATACAAGCAGAATAACATTCATAGCCTTTTTTCGTTTAAGGTCTTTTTTCAGTATATTGAGATACATTTTTATGCTCCTTTCATCGTTGTAACCTGATTGTAGCATATAAATTATTAAATAATCCTTAAATATTTTTCATAGGGTCTGAGTTTATTTTATCATATTCTCATGAAAATGCAATTTTCGGGCAAAAAATAACCCCTCTCATAAAGAGAGGGGAGAATTCACCTGTCAGAAAAACCATTCCATAGCACTATCTATGATAATCTTCAAATCACCTTGTATTGAGTAGCTTTTAATTATATTAACCTGTATTTAGTTCATATTAAGAAATGCAGAAATACACCCTATCAGAATAAATAAAATAAATATACCAATGCTTATACCACCTATAATAAATGGCAGTTTTGATTTTGAATTTGATTTTTTCTTTTTTAATGTGTATATCACAAAGCTAATACAAGTAATTATTATTGGCAGTAGAATTATAGAATATAAAATAATGTAAGTAGTAGTAATATTCATGTCTCTCACTCCTTTAACTGATATCTTTATCGTATAACTCCTTTTTTGACTATTTTAACTCTTTTTATGAAAAAAGATTAATAATTACCTAATTATAATTTAATGGTGAAACCTGAAATTTGTGGGTGAGATTGAATATCCCTTTAATACTCAATTCCTTTTCGTCTTTACGCAAATGATGACTGCTACAATAATCATTGGAATCATACTGATGATACCAATAAATGCCGGACCCAGAATTGCCATATTGGAATATTCAGGTTTTACCAGATATGCAAAGATTGTAAATGCATTGATAGCACCATGCAAAAGGGACGGCAACCAGATGGTTTCTGTCTTTTCATATACATAGTCATGCAAAATACCCATAGCAGCACTACAGATGCAGAATACAATCAGCCCCAGCACCGGTGCGCCAATATAATCTTTACCGTACTCATAGCCTGCAAAAATCATAGCTGGCCAGTGCCAGGCACCCCAGATTGTACCACCTACGATACGACCCTTTGTGACACCAAGCTTTTCCTTCAGATATGGATACAGCGTACCTCGCCAACCGACCTCTTCGCCTAATGCGAAGAACATATTCAGAAAAGGTGCAAATGTAACTGCTTGAACAGATGTAATCAGCAAATACATTGGTATCGTGATACCCTGTGTCTCGAACTGTTCCAACGCACCAGCCTCTTCTAAAATACCTCTTAATGTCAAGAATTCAGAATCAAATGTATCCGGGAAAATTACAAAGAACAATACACCACCCAGAATGCTAAGTAAAGCGGGCATCCAGAGTGCAAAGAACACATATCGGAGTTTACCTTTCAGATGCGGTACCCATCCCATACCTTTCAGCGGTATTCTTGCCACGAATACACCAAGGAACGGCATAAACATGGTAATCGCTATAATAATTGTAAACACCATCTGATTTCCATTGTTACTGAAAACACTTGCTACAATTTCCAGAATCCAAGCCAGCCCAAATGTCACTATCATATATATCGCAAATTGTTTTTTACTTATTTTTGTCTTTTCCATTATGTATCTACCTTTCTTCTATATACTTCAAGACTCCAAATTTTTCTCTTACAACTAGGACAAGTTAACTTTCTCATCTTTGGATTATGATTTGCCAACAGAGTTTCCGTTTTCTTTGGTTGAAATCTGGTATGACATTCCGGACAAATGTACTCAACTCGTTTATACCAGTATCCGAACATAATGACTGTACAAATAACAAAAACTGCCATAGCCACAAAAAACGGCAACCATATTCCTTTCAATATACCAATCATAAAAGTGACAATTTCGATAATTTCTAAAGGAATTGCTATGATCAGCATCTTTTTGTACATTTTCTTTTTCTTTTCTTTTTCTTCCACAATTGATGATATGTCATGAATTGTTTTTTGCGAACCATCCTTAAACATATCCAGAAGATTTCTCATATTTTTGATTTTTTTCAATTGCTCTGTTTTTCTCCTGATATCCTCCTCAATATTTTTATCCTGTTCATCAAGCAAAAGTCCAATTACTTTCTTTGATTCATCAGCTTCCAATATTTCAGCAATATCTTTAATTGAGATATCCAGGCTTCTCAAAAAACAAATTGTTTCCAATGTAGCGACATCCTTTTCAGAGAAAAGTCTTCGTCCTCCCTCTGTCAACTCCGTTGGCACGAGAATACCTCTTTCATCATAGTATTGAACAGTTCTTACCGAAACATTGCATTTCTTTGCAAGTTCACCTGTTGTATATAATGACATATCCTGCCTCCTTTCAAGGTCTATATTAGCATATAACGCAGCGTAACAAGCAATATATCACGCTGCGTTATTTTTTATTTTTACACAAATAATCTGATTTTTATAGCAAAATATAACAGTTATTAATCCTCTTGAAATACCCCAGATAAAAGTTATTATTTACCGTTGAATTTATTATAACGAAAACCTGCTTAAAAGTCAACATTTCGGGTAATGTAAACAACCTGCAAGGATTATTCTTTGCAGGTTAGCTATACATTGATAAATTTGATGTGTTCTCATATATGATAAAAAATGAATTATGCAAACAGGCACACGTGAATCCATTTCGTGTGCCTGTTCTTATCAAAATTTAAGCTTATCAAAATTATGCACTATCCATCTTGTCATTTTGATGTTAACTTCATAAAAATCCTTATATTTTTCCTGCTCAGCAAACCATGCTGTGGCTATCAGCTGATTTGACAGCAGGACATACGGAACAGCTTTTGATTCATCTTCGGACATCTTTACAACACTGTCATATCCGAAAACAATCTCTTTATATATATCAATCCACTTCTCCAGCTTGTTTTCATCATCGTCTGCAAAGGTTTCGGACAAAATCGCTGTCGCTGCATAGCAAGGGTCGAAAATACGGACATTCTTTTCAGATAACTCAAAATCAATAAATCCCCATTTGTCATCACAAGTAATAATATTGCTTGGATTCGGGTCACGATGAATTATCTGTTTAGGAAGCTTTGGGTAAAGCTCACCGAAATTTACAGTATACTCTTCACATAAGCTATCAGACAAACCTACGCTTTCCTTGACCTTGGGCATAGCCCAGTTTACTACATCCGAGAATATATCAACGTCATTTACAACAGCATCAACATTCTTTAACGCAAGATGCAGCTGTCCTATTATTTCACCGATAAAACGAGCATTTGAAGCATATCCATCAAAATACACCTTGTCAGGCTTTATCTGACTTCCGTCAAGTCGTTCTGTAAGAATAAAATAATATTCGCCGTCAGCAACATATTCTTCATTGTTGAGTGTTTTAACAACATTAGCCGCATAAAGACCTGCGTTTGAAATCGCATCAGTAAGTGATATTTGTTTTTTCAAGTCGCCTAAATTTGCGGTAGCTTTTATAACGTATTTATCGCCTATATAATACGCATTCTCGTGACGTTCGCCCGTTTCTTCGTAGTATATATCCTTTATTGATTCGCTCTGCAAGCCCCAGTGCTTCAGAATTTCTGCTATCTTTTTATGTGTAAGCATAATATGTTCCTCCTTAAAAAGATTAATTTTATAAGGCTTCTTAACCTTGAATCTTTTGAGGAAATCTGATGGAGTATAACCGATTTCTCGCTTGAACGCCTTATAAAAACCGGCATACGTTTCAAATCCATAAAGGAGTGCCGCCTCTGTCTTACTCAGACCACTTGAAATATCATATATCGCATTCAGAAGCTTTCTTCTGAGAATGTACTGCATTACAGGCATTCCAACAGCCGATTGGAATAATCGATAAAAATGATATAGAGAATATCCTGTCATATCTGAAAGGTCAGATACAGAAATCTCCGCCTTTAGATTTTCTTCGATATAATCCAATGCTGTCTGTATCGTTTTTCGGTTATCCATCCTGACACCTCACTTTCTGTACTGCTTGCAAGCTGAATATATAATATCATCTAATCAATGAAAATTCATTTCCCTGGTTGCTGTTTTTTAATAATATAAAAGTAAAACAGCAGAGATTTTTCCCTGCTGCACAGTTTGATTAAAAAACAGTTAATTATGTAAGCTACGTTTGCAGCTTTCTGTGATAAATTGGACTTTCAATTCTTATTTACAGCTATTCTTTATTATTTCCAATCCCTTTTCCATTGCCCTGTCACGCCCTGCCGCAAAATCCTCCGCTATTTGCACAATCCTCACATCAGGAGCAAATCCTTTATTGTAGATATCCTCACCGTTCTGAGCAATAC
>CALGTU010000198.1 GCA_937901465.1 uncultured Clostridia bacterium
CAGATAAGGCTTCAAGAAGAATGTTTATAGAAAGCCAGCTTGCATTTTTTGTCGGTGAAGAAGAATTCACAGAAGATGAACTTGAAAAATACAAAAACGAATTTGCCGACCTTACTGAAGGTTTTGCGAATCTCGAACTTAACGCGCTCAAACTTTTATGTCGTAAAGAAAAACTTTCTTTCTCAAAAATAAAAGATGCTGTCAATATGTATAAATACGGCATAAAGGATAATCCCTGGAACGATATTCCCAGAAGCAAATTTGAAAATGCCGAAAATTACATAAGAAGCCGTGTTAAAGGCCAGAATGCTGCCGTTGTCCAGACTCTTGACGTTATAAAAAGAGCGGCTTCCAATATGGCGGGACTTCAGCATTCAGGAAGCGGAAAGCCAAAGGGAATTCTTTTCTTCGCAGGTCCTACAGGTGTCGGAAAAACCGAACTTGCAAAAACTGTCGCTAACCTTCTTTTCGGTGATGATAATAACTGTATAAGATTTGATATGAGTGAATATCAGCAGAGTCAGTCTGATCAGAAACTTATGGGTGCACCTCCGGGATACGTAGGCTATGAATCAGGAGGACAGCTCACAAACGCCGTTAAAGAAAAGCCTTTTTCAATCATTCTTTTTGACGAAATAGAAAAGGCACACCCTTCTGTCTTTGATAAATTTCTTCAGATTTTAGAAGACGGCAGAATGACAGACGGTAAGGGCGAAACAGTTTATTTTTCAGAAACAATCATTATCTTCACAAGTAACCTCGGTGTTTATAATACCGATGAAATGGGAAGAAAAACACAGAGTATCTTCCTTGATATGACTTATGAAGAAATGCGTGAAAAACTTATAAAATCCATAAAGGATTATTTCAAACTTCAGCTCGGAAGACCTGAAATCTTAAACCGAATAGGCGATAACTTTGTTGTGTTCGATTTCATCAGAGAAGATACAGCAAAGGAAATCGCAAACGCACAGATAAACAAAATCTTTGCCAAAATTTTTGAACAAAAGGGTATACAGATCATTCTTTCCGAAGAAGCAAGGGATTATATTTATAAAAAATCATTCGGAAATCTTGAAAACGGCGGACGAGGTATCGGAAATGTTATTGAGAAAAACCTCATAAATCCTCTTTCAAGAATTATATTTGATGAGAATATAGATGGCGGAACATTAACTGTAAACTCTATCTATGAAAAAGATAATATAGCGGGGCTTGATTACTCCGTTCATTAGGCGGTGAATTTTTTTGAAAGAAAACAGCAGACCAACCCTTGATATGAGGGATAGAAACGACCGTAAAACTATGGTTATGCCAACATCTGAAATAGTTACTTCTTCATCAGATGGAATAATAGGCATAGGTGCGGTTATAGGCGGATATAAAATTATAGGAATCATCTCTGAAAACACGGGAGAAGCTGCTGTATTTCTAGGCGAAAAAGACGGAAACAAAAGAATAATCAAGCTTTTTCATAAAAATAAAAAACCTAAAGAAGAAATTATACAGAAACTTCTTAAAACAAATTGTCCCTATATTGTTTCGTATGAAGCCTGCGGAGAATACGGCGAAAAATTCTATGCTGTAATGCCTTATTTCAGTAAAGGAGATGTAGCGTCTTTGATGCCTGTTTCAGAAAAAGAACTTTCTGAAAATATCATTCCTTGCGTTGCCGAAGGGCTAAAAGAACTTCATTCTATGGGAATTGTACACAGAGATATAAAACCTGCGAATATTTTTATTTCCGACGACGGAAAAGCCGTTATCGGAGATTTCGGAATAAGCTCTGTTCTCGACGATAATCTCAGCGTCAGAGCAACAGGTATTTCAAGAACACTCGGCTATGCCGCGCCCGAAACATCGGCAGGGTTTGTCTCTAAAGCGAGCGATTACTATTCTCTTGGCATAACACTTCTTCATCTTGTAACGGGTATTGATGTTTTTGCGGGTATGACAGAAATGCAGATACTCTATCATACACTCAATAAAAACATTCCTATCCCCAGAACAGTAAGCCCACAGTTTGCGCTTTTGATAAGAGGACTTACAAGAAAAGACAGAGAACATCGTTTCGGATATGATAAGATAACCGTCTTCGTCATATTTTTTTTCGTTCACTATTACGCCTCCCTTGCACAAATATTCATATACTTTCTTTTTAAAATAAAGTAAAAATACTCTTAGAAAGTATAACAAAAAAACTCCCCTGAATGGGGAGTTTGTCGTAGATTGTATGTTTTTTGTCGTAGATCGCAGTTTTATTTTAAATTCAAGATGATTTTTGCAGAGAAAATTCCATCC
>CALGTU010000199.1 GCA_937901465.1 uncultured Clostridia bacterium
AGCGCCGTCTTACCGCACCAAAGTATCTTGAAATATATAAAAAGCTGCTCACCGACGACGGTGCGATCTTCTTTAAGACCGATAACTCTTCTTAACTGGTCATTTTCGTTCTTTAATTTCTGATAGTCGATAATCTGAACATAAAGTTCATCGAGTTTCGCTCTGAGTTCGATATTTTCATCGTAGTTCTGCTTTGCGTTTGTTATAACCGAAAGACTGTTTTCGACGCCGTTTTTTATGCTTGTAGAAAGTTTCTGGAAGGGTGCGAAAATCTTTGATATAACAGAATTTGCGGGGTCTGATGAACTTTCTTTTACGGCATAGAGCGTGATGCCGACAAGAAGAGCAAGCGCACAGAGTATTATCTTGAATTTTTTACTGAAAAAGAAATCTCTCATTTCTTACCGACACCTCCTTTTAAAAATCAAAATGAAAAGGGGCAGAAAACTGCCCCTTAAAAATTATCAGATGCTGTATCTTACTGTATCATCGTTGAGAACATCATGGAGCTTTTCGATGTTTTCGAGAACCTTTCCTGTTCCTTCAGCAACACAGTCAAGAGGGCTTTCTGCGATGTTTACAGGCATACCTGTTTCCTTGTTGATAAGTTTATCAAGGCCTTTAAGGAGCGCACCGCCACCTGCAAGTGTGATACCCTGGTCGATGATATCCGCTGAAAGTTCAGGGGGAGTTTTTTCGAGAGTTGTCTTTATCGCTTCGATAATTCTTGCGAGAGGTTCTGAAAGTGCTTCTCTGATTTCAGCAGATGTGATGATGATGTTTTCGGGAAGACCGTTGAGAAGGTTTCTACCCTTGATTTCCATTGTTGTATCATCATCGCCGGGGAAAGCAGAGCCTATTCCGATTTTGATGTTTTCAGCTGTTCTTTCACCTATGAGAAGGTTATATTTTTTCTTGATGTAGTTGATGATTGAAAGGTCAAATTCATCTCCCGCTACTCTTACTGAACGTGATGTAACGATACCGCCGAGTGAGATAACGGCAACTTCTGATGTTCCGCCACCGATATCAACAATCATAGAACCTGTAGGTTCTGCAACAGGAAGGTTAGCACCGATTGCCGCTGCCATAGGTTCTTCAATGATAGAAACTCTCTTGGCACCAGCGTTTTCAGCTGCTTCCTTAACGGCACGGCGTTCTACCGCTGTTACGCCTGAAGGGATACAGATGATTACTCTTGCTTTTGCAAAAAGTGAACCTGAAAGTGCTTTCTTTATAAATTCCTGAAGCATTGATGTTGTAATATCGAAATCTGCGATAACGCCATCTTTAAGAGGACGGACAGCAACAATAGAACCGGGAGTTCTACCGATAACATCTTTCGCTTCTGTTCCTACGCAACGAACCTGGTCTGTTCTTGTGTCAACCGCAACAACTGAAGGTTCACGGATGATAATTCCCTTTCCGCGCATGTAAACGAGTGTATTAGCTGTTCCTAAATCTATGCCGATGTCTTTTGTGAACATAATTTTTTCTCCTTTTAACAGATATAAAAATACTTATAATTATTATATCACACAAAAGCCCTTTCAACAATATTTTTCAACGATTTTTTCAAATTAGGATAAAATGTCAATTTAGCAAGAATTTGCTCTTTTTATTTGGTTAATTTATCTAACAACAAAATAAAGGTGCCCAAAAGGGCACCTTTATTCATTGCTTTCTTGCTATGCGATATTCATCACCTAATGTAAAATACGGACATTCCTTGCGCTTTGATTCCATAATCCGCCACATATCGTCTTCGTCCATATTTACTGTGCATACATAATCTTCATAGTCTTCGTCATACGCATAATATGCGCAGAGTTCACATTCCATTATTAGTTAGCACCGCCGAGTTCAGCCATAAGTCTTGCCATTTCAGCGTCAACCTTGCTGTTGCTCTCGAGTGCTGCAAAAGGGTCCTTTTCAGCAGAAGCCCCTGTCTTTGAAATTTCAGAAAAAGCCTGTGCTTCAGCTTCTTTTCTTGCGATTCTTTCTTCCATCTTATCCATCTTTGCGAAAGCGTTTTCAGATGTGTTCATCCCGCCGAGAGACTGAGCGAGATCTTTCTGTGTATCAGCCATCTGTGAACGAGCGATAAGCATAGCCTGTCTGCTCTTTGCTTCTTCGAGTTTTGTCTTGAGTTCTTCAACCTGAGCTCTGATCTGTTCTGTCTGACCATGAACAGATTCATACATCTGTGTGAACTGAGCAACCTTTTCGTCAACCTTGAGCTTTTCTTCAACAGCCTTCTTGGCAAGTTCCTGATCGCCTGCCTGAAGTGCGAGTTTAGCCTTGTTTTCCCAATCAGCTGATTTAGCCTTTGCATCGTTCATCTGCTTTTCGAGCTGACGTTCTGAAGCCATAGCTTTTCCGAGCATCTGAGTTGACTTAACGAGTTCTCTGTCCATATCCTGAATAATCTGCTTAACCATCTTTTCAGGATCTTCTGCCTTGTCGATAAGGTCATTGATGTTTGCTCTGAGTAAATCACCGAGTCTTGTAAAAATTGACATAATGTGTGTCCTCCCCACTGATATATTTTTTAGATTTATTTTCTAAACTCAATCCCTCTTCCTGAAAAGAGTTCTGAGAAGTAGACCTGTTCCTGCGGCGATAAAGCCGAACATACATATGAATTCAAAAAGGCTTGTTCTTTCAAACGAAATCCTTACGCTCATAAGTATTGAAAGGATAACGACAATAAGTCCTATAACGGTTACTATCCAGCCGATAATCCTTTTATCCTCAAGAAAGAAAAGAAGGATTATTCCTATTATGAGAGGAAGAAGAACAACCCCTGTCGGTATTGTTAAATTGCCAAAAAGAAGGCCACCGCTGAATATTCCGACAGTTGCAACGGATGTTCTCTGGAAAAGCCAGAAAAGCCCCGCACCGAGAAGAATGAGTCCTATAAAGAACATTAAAAGATCGTTTTTTGTTTTATGTGAAGATGTTTTTGTTTCGGTTGTTCCGAAAATCTCATCGTTTTCTTTCTGCATCTTTTTTATAGAATCTTCAAGTTCTTTGATTTTCTTTTCGTTCTCTGTCAAATATTCCACCTCCCACCGCGATATAACAAGGAAAATATATCACATTTAACCAAAAATGTCAATAGAACAGAGGGGAGCGTTTGCGAACTGTGCAAAAACTCTGCCTTTATGTTGTGTAAAATTGCTGATTTATTTGTTTTTTATACTCTTCCTATTGATTTTTTTCACAACAGATGCTATACTTTATTGTAAGTATACTATTATAGGGGGTTCCTTATGAATATAGATTTCTCTAGACTCGATCCCAGAAACTGGGATATGAGAAAAATAAGACGCAGTCTGCGCTTCAAACTGATGGTTTACATCGTCGGAATGGCAATTATAATGGACATTGTATTTACCGTTATTGCCGCCGTTTCACTGACAACCACCAACAAGAACGAGCTGAAGTCGGAATATACCTCAGAGGGTTCTAAGGCTGCATCGAGAATTTCCTCGGAAATTTCTCTTATGAAAGCCGAAACCGAACTTATAGCAAACGGAAGTCTTACTCCCGAAGCACTTGAGGCTGCGGCAGATAAATATGACTGGTGTTCTTATGCTTACATAAAGGGTGATAAGGTTGTTTCAGCAACAATGGGCGATAACCTTATTGCAACAAACAAAGAACTCCCATATTTCAAGACAGCAAGCGAAATCGGAAAATCAGCTGTTTCTGATATATTTGTAAACAGCGGTGAGGCTTATATAGCTGTTGCTTCCCCTGCGGGACAGAATTCAGTTCTTATAGCACTCTTTGAAGCAGACACATTCTATGACAGATTAAACGATATTCTCTATGGCAACACAGTTACTTCATTCTATGTTCTTCTTCCCGATGGAACAAATCCTTATTCAGAAGAAGACGGTCTTAATTTCAATTCCCAGACCGTTACAGGATACAGAAGTCTTGCGAAATTTGAAGAAAAAGCTTTGAAGAACCTTGAAGGCTATGGCGAATTCAGAAAAGACGGCGATAAATATATCGCAGGTTACGCAAAGGTTCCCGGAACAGAATGGACAGTTGTTGTTTCAAGCCTTAAAGCACCTCATACAAAATCAGTAAAGAACGGCATCACAGTTACAGTATGTGCAGGTCTTTTAATGCTTGTCGGCGTTCTCGTTCTCGTATCAATAATCGTAACTCAGATTGTTACTCCCCTTACACAGTCAACAGAAAGACTCAGAGCACTTTCGGAAGGCGACCTCAACTCACCCGTTGAAGTTTCAAATCAGAAAAACGAACTCGGTGTTCTTTCATCATCACTTGAAGAAACAGTATTCTCACTCAAACAGTATATCGATAAAATTTCAGACGCACTCAACAGAATTGCCGCAGGCGACGTTGCATTTGAAATGGACGGCAACTTCAGAGGCGACTTTGTAAAGATTAAAGACAGTTTCAACCACATCTTAGCACAGCTTCGTGAAACATTCGAACAGATCAACATTTCAGCAGAACAGGTTAACTCGGGAGCTATTCAGTTCTCACTTGCCGCTAACGATATGTTTGATGGTGCTACAAAGCAGTCAGCTGCTATAAGCATTCTTTCAGACCAGCTCGAAGACATTTCGGGACAGGTTCAGGCAAACGCAAAGGCTGCCGAAAAGACAGAAGAACTTATGGATGATATCTCCAATAAGATCAATGTATGTAGCGTTCAGATGAGCCAGATGCTTCTTTCAATGGACGACATCAACGAATCTTCAATGGAAATCCAGAAGATTATCAAGGTTATCGACGAAATCGCATTCCAGACAAATATCCTTGCTCTTAACGCCGCTATTGAAGCAGCAAGAGCAGGAACAGCAGGTAAGGGATTTGCGGTTGTTGCCGACGAAGTAAGAAACCTTGCGGCTAAATCAGCAGACGCTGCTCAGAGAACAACACAGCTTATCCAGCATTCAGTTGAAAACGTAAACAAGGGTTACGAATTCGCGAAATACACCGCTATGGCACTTGACGAAATCGTTGAAAGTGCGGACACAATCGGCAGAGAAGTTACTTCAATCACACAGTCCTCACAGGAACAGGCTGACGGTATCGCACAGATCAATGAAGGTGTTGAACAGATTTCAGCCGTTATTCAGGAAAACACAACAACAGCTCAGTCAAGTTCCGACTCGGCAGAAATCCTTCTCGCACAGTCAGAAGAACTTACAGACAGAGTTTCAGCGTTTGAATATGAAGGAACATTCACAACAACATATTCAGACGATGATGATAATCCTTATCGCAGAAAGAAAGACGATGACGATGATGACGATTACTTCTCATCTTCTTCATCAGATGACGATGATTATTTCTCATCAAATAACGATGATGATGACAGCGACAGCGGAGAGGCTCTCGATTCAGGAAGTCTTAACGATCTCTTCAATTTCAGCGCAGCTCCCGCAGCGGCACCTGTTGTCAACGATAACGATGATGAAGATGACGACGATGATGACGACGATAAGGAAGACAACAGCGAACCTGTTGATGTAAACGACCTCTTTAGTTTCAGCGGTGGCTCAGCTGCTCCCGCAGAAGATGACAACGACGAACCCGAAGATGAGGGTGAACCCGTTGATGTAAATGATTTATTCAGTTTCAGCGGTCCTGCTCCTTCTGATAATGAAGAAAAGAACGAAGATGATGCTGA
>CALGTU010000200.1 GCA_937901465.1 uncultured Clostridia bacterium
CATCATTGCTTTCATTTTGATTCTGGCAGGTTTATCACTCTATTTCTTTGGTAAAAAAATCATCTTGAAGAAGATTTTAAAATAAGTATCGAAAGTTCAATTTCGTTTGCACTTTACTTCCTTGGAAAACAAGCTCCCGATCTTATTCTTCTTGACGATGAAAATCCATGTTCGGCTTATTATAAAATCAGAGCAAAAAGTATAAATTCACCCATAATCCTGCTTTCAAGAATGTGCCAGAAGAGAACTATTCTTGAAAAATGCATATCGCTTGGTGCATCAGGGCTTATAAACAACCCTTACAACAAAAACGAGATTATGGAAAATATCAAGTTTGCTTTAGATATCCCCTGATACAAAAATCCCCTTTTAATCAAGGGGATTTTTTATTTTTGTAATTATTCCGATATAAGCCATGGCTGAATATTCGGTTTCTCCTTCAAGTTTTGTCAAAGGGATTTCAAAAGGCTCATATTTCTTTCCATCACAAGAAACAATTTCTCTCTGAACAGAAACAACTATTTCATCATCGGAATTACTGCTATAACCTATGGTATCTTTCGCTCCGCCACAGGTTATAACATTCATCTTTTCTGACGAAAGTATTCTCATAGCCTCTTTATTATCAGAAGAAACAATAACATCAGAATTCTGCGGGATTTTTTCTATAAAAGAATTATCATTCAGAATACATACTATCTTGTTTGTATCTGAAAATCTTTTTAAAAGCGAAGAAAAATCATCGCCATCTGAAAACAGACATACAATCATAAAAAAACCGCCTTGCACCTTTTTGAAAATAATGTGTGCAAAGCGGAGTTTTTTTATTCTTCACTATAAATTTTAATTATTGTTGTTGCGGTTTTTATACCGTCAACTGCGGCACTCATAATTCCGCCTGCATAACCTGCTCCCTCTCCTGTAGGATAAAGGTTTGAAAACGAAACAGATGTTCTTTCTTCGGTTCTGAGTATTCTTACGGGTGACGATGTTCTTGTTTCTGCGGCAGTAAGAAGTGCTCCTCTGTCTTTAAAGCACTGCATCTTGTTTCCGAATTTCATAAGCCCTTTTCTCATCATATCGGTTATAAATGGTGGGAAAAGTTTATCAAAGTCCGCTTTTTCAACGCCTATAGCATAGCTCGGATTTACCGAAAGATTTTCAATTCCTACCTTTTTATCGAGGAAATTTCCGACAGAAACCGCAGGAGCACGGTAATTCTTTCCACCAAGAACAAATGCGTTCTTTTCGATATTTCTCGCAAAATCAACACCGTCTAATGCGTTTTTTCCGAAATCATCGGGTGAAATAGAAACAACAACCGCGGCATTTGAATTTTCGGCATCACGCGAAAATTCACTCATTCCATTAGTTACAACTGTTTCTTCTTCGCTTGAAGACGGAACAACATATCCGCCCGGACACATACAGAATGTATACACTCCCCTGTCGCCTTCACGATAAGAAAGTTTATACTCTCCTTCGGGAAGAAGCGGATTATCATAATTTTTCCCGTAAAGACTTTTGTTTACTTCTATTCGTTTATGTTCTATTCTCGCCCCTACTGAAAAAGGTTTCGGCTCGATAAAAACACCTTTTTCAAGAAGTTTTGAGAAAGTATCCCTCGCACTGTGTCCTATCGCAATAATAACAGCAGAACATTTTATTTCATCATTTTCTGTCACAACAGATTTTATCTTATCGTTTTCTATGATAAAATCTTCTGCTTTGGTATTAAAACGGATTTCTCCGCCAAGTTCGATAACGCGGTTTCTTATATTTTTCACTACTTCTCTGAGCTTGTCTGTTCCGATATGAGGATTCGCTTTTGTGAGAATTTCTTCGGGTGCGCCGAATTCAGCAAATCTTTTTAAAACATAGGAACAAAGTTCATCGCCTATGCGGGTTGTAAGTTTACCATCAGAAAATGTTCCCGCGCCTCCCTCTCCGAACTGAACGTTAGAAGATGTATCAAGATTTGCATTTTTAAAGAAATTTTCAACCGCGCTGACTCTTTCATCGACAGAAGCACCTCTTTCAAGAACTATCGGACGATATCCGTTTTCAGCAAGAACAAGCGATGCCAGCATACCCGCGGGGCCAAAGCCGACAACAACTATTCTTCCTTCCTGGTGAAGTTTTCCTTTGACGATAACAAGTTCTTTTTCTTCATAATATTTAACGCCTTTTCTCTCTGAAACCTTCTGTTCGAGTTTCTCTGAAGAAAGAGAAAGACAAACGCTTGAAACGAGCTTTATATCATCGTTATGTCTTGCGTCGAGAGATGTTTTATTTATTGCCGAAGATACTATATCTGTAGCTTTAAGACCTGCTTTTTTTATAGCAAGCGAAATAATTTCTTCTTTTTTGGTTGAGAGCGGAGTTTTTATCTCCGAAACTATTATAGGCATATAAATATCCTTTCATAAACAAAAAGTTTGAGGGACTATGTAAAAAAGTCCCTCAGTAAAATTATTTTTCTTTTGCCTGGAATGCTACTACCTGGCTTCCTGTTGCCCAGACTACATCATCGCCCGGAACATAGACCTTGATAGGTGCTCTGATATAGACGTTACTTGTAATACTGCTTGAAACAGAACTTAAATCAAGCTGAACAACAATATCATCAACAGTAAGTCTTTCAAGAACTTCCTCTTCACCGACAAATGTTATATCCCAACCTGTTGTTGCAGGAATGATATCATAATCAGCAGGTTTATTTATGATAACAATATCATTTCGGCTGACAGTTATCATTCTTGTTGTAAGATTTTCAAGCGGAAATTCGAGAGTTACTTCGCTTACCTGAGAAAGATTTTCCATTTCGGATTCTTCTGTGAATTCAAGCGGAACAGTTACTGTATATCCCGGAGTTACTTTTCTGAGGTCAATTGTGCAAAGATAGATTTCACCTAAATTTTCAATCTTCTCCGGCGGTGCCGCTACTTCGATTTCTTTTACGCTCTGAGTATATTCGATATCTTCAAGTGAAAGATTTTCAGGAACATTTATGAAGCTTACAACGAGTGGTAATGTTTTTCTCATTGTTACGGGAACATTTATCGCAAATGAGTTTTTGCTGAGCGATAAGCCTTCTGAAGAAATAACTGTATTGTTATGATAAAGAACAAGGTTGTTTCCTTCAGAAATTTCCATAGATTCGGTAAGTTCCATTTCGGTAAGGTTCTGAATCTTACATCTTGTGATATAATTCACTCTTTCTTCAGGGCCCGTTATCGTTATAGACGGAGTTGTTACTTCGGCATTGCCCTTAAGGTATCCGTCAGCCGCAACGATATTGGGAATATCTGCTGTTAAATCAAAACTTTTTGAAACAATCTTATCGAAACTTACTTTTATTTTATCGGGAACAACTGTATATTCGAAATCGGCGTTTTTATCCTTACATTCGATGTTAAGTTTAAGTTCATATTCGCCTGCGTCATTTACTTCTGTTATTTCGGGCCTTGCAACAAAATCAGAAGACGACAGACCGCCTATTGAAGCACGCTGTCCTTTTATGGTTGCTTTTACTGTTTCTTCTGATATATCTATTACGCTGAGTCGGTTTCTTTCAGCAGCACTTCCCTCTAAATCAACTTCAACCGCTATATTGCGGTATGTAACTGTTGTTGTAGGATAAGCCGAAACAGATATTACAAACCATGCACCGAGTGCTATCAAAAGCGAAACTATTCTCATACCGAAATCTTTTCGCATATTCTCGGCCAGTTTTTTGAAAAATTCTTTTATTTTCATTCTTTATTACCTCTTGCCAGACGCTTTTTCTCTCTTTCTGTATAAGCAGGCTTTTCAGTTATAAGTTTTGAGCGGAGATGTTTTCTTAAGGTATCTCTTGTAAATCCTCTCATAAGTTCGCCGTTTTCAGCAACCGATATAGTTCCCGTTTCTTCTGAAACAACTATAACGACAGCGTCTGAAACTTCACTCATTCCTATTGCGGCTCTGTGTCTTGAGCCGAGTTTTTTGTTTATGAGTTCTTCTTTCTGAGGAGCGGGAAGGAAGCAGGCAGCTGCGATTACTTCACCGTCTCTTAAAATAGCCGCACCATCATGAAGAGGAGTTTTGGGATAAAAGATATTACCGAAAAGTTCTTTTGAAGGAATAGCGTTCAGTCTTGTTCCTGTATCGATATGTTCGCCGAGACGGATTTGTCTTTCGATAACTATCAGAGCACCTGTTGTTGTTGCTGAAAGTTCATCGCAAGAATCTGAAATCGCATCTATCGCGATCTCCCATCTTGCATTTATGCTATCGGGCTCGTTTCCTGTTATGAAGCCTATACGCTTGAACTCTGTTCTACCCATCTTTTCAAGTGCACGACGGATTTCGGGCTGGAAAAGAATGATTATGGCAAGAATACCTATGCTGAAAACACTCTTTAAAATAAATTCAATCGCACGAAGCCCTATTGCCCATGAAATAAAGTAAACGACAAGAAGAATTCCGACAGCTTTCAAAAGCTGATTGGCCTTTGTTTCTTTTACAAGTTTCCATGCCTCGAATATAAGAACGGCAAGGAGGAGTATATCTATTACATCCATAATCCTTATGGAACGGATTACGGATAAAACTTCTTCGATAAAGTTATAAATCGCTTCCATATAAACTTCCTTTCAAAAGGATTTATGTAACGGGCGAAAATTTCACCCGTTTTATTCATATAAACACTATTTTAATTGTAACAATTTTCAGCGATAAATTCAAGGCTTTTTCAATATTTTTTTCAAAGAATAAATCAGTTCTTCAACCTGATTGTTGTTATTGAAAACAGAAGGTGCAAATCGCAGAGTTCCGCCGGGGGCAGTTCCTATGGTTGTATGCGCAAGACCCGAACAGTGAAGTCCCCCTCTTAAATATATGCCGTCGTTACTGAGTAATGACGCAAGTTCGTTGGGAGTAAAGCCTTCGGCGTTGAAAGAAACTATCGGAGCATATCTTCCGCCGTTTTCTCGGTATATTCTTATTCCTTCGGTTCGTGAAATTTCGTTTATAAAGCGATTACAGAGTGTTTCTTCATGTTTTCTTATATTTTCTATACCTTTGGAATTTACAAAATCAATACCTTTTCCGAGAGCGTGTATTCCTATAACATTTACAGTTCCCGATTCGAGAGAATCAGGCATAAATGAAGGTTGTTCAAAGACCATAGAAAGTGAACCCGTTCCGCCTTCAATCAGAGGAGAAAGCCTGTATTTTCCATCGGATATAAGAAGACCTGTTCCCGAAGGACCATAAAGACCTTTATGCCCGGGAGCGCAGATGAAGTTTATTCCGTTTCCGACTTTAAGAGGAACAACCCCTGCCGCCTGAGCAGCATCAACAATAAAACAGATATTTCTTCTTCTGCATAGTTCTGCTATCTTTTCAATCGGCGGCATCTGTCCCGTTACATTGCTCGCCGCTGTACAGACTATAAGTTTTGTGTCATGGCGAATAGAATTATTGAATGAATTCAGAGTCATCTTATCATCGGGATAGATGTGTGCGACAGAATAACCTACTCCTTTTTTCGAAAGAGAAAATACAGGTCTTACAACAGAATTATGCTCTAAATCAGATATGACTATATGTCCGCCGTATCGGTTCATTATGCCCTTTATCGCAAAGTTAAGAGCTTCTGTGCAGTTAAGTGTAAAAACAACATTTTCGGGTTCTGCACCAAAAAAAGACGCCGCTTTTTTTCTCGAAAGATAAACCGCCTCAGCGGTATCTACAGAAAGGCGATGACCGCTTCTTCCGGGATTTCCGCCATATCTGTTCATCGCCTCTAAAACTGCCGCATTGACAATTTCAGGCTTGGGAAATGTCGTTGCGGCATTATCAAAGTTAATCATTTTTCAAATCCCGTATTGATGATACTTCCGGGAGTTATTCCTGCGGATTCAAGAAGTGAAACCGCATATTCGATATTTCCTTTCAGCTTTACGCTGTATCCACAGCCCGAAGCATAATTCTTCGGCGTTCTTTCGACAGCACAGGCATATCCGTTTGATTTTAATATATCACAAGCCTTATTCGCAAGAGTTATCGACGCTATTGTTATAAGATAGGTTGCCAAAGCATATCACCTCTTTATATTTCAGGGATAATACAGTATATGCAAAGGCGTGGATTTTGTCATTTTTTAGGATTAGTTAAAAAATGACTTTCAGAAAGCATAGCCATAATCTCAGGCTCGGGAACATCACCCGGAATTTTAACGGTGTTCCAATGAACTTTATTCATATGGTATGCGGGGATAACGGAAGAATAAACCTCTCTCCATAAATCAGACTGCATAGGTTCTCCTTTGAAATTTATCCAGATTTCGTTATCTCTTTCAAAAAACAAAGCAAAAATTTTCTTGTTTTTTCTATGCCTTACTACAATGGTTTCATCGTCAAACGGATAATCTTCATAAGAATCGGCAAAAGTAAGGCAGAAATCTATCCATTTTCTTTTAAGTTCTTTTGTATCCATTTTATCTTTCCTTTTCAAATTCATTGACTGAAACTGACTGATATGGTAAAATATATCTGTATATAAATATAACAAAATCTGAACGGAGTGGCAATATGGAAAATAAAATAAATCTTCTTGTTGAAAACATTGAAAAGGTTATCGTTGGTAAAAAAAGCGTTATTGTTGAAGTTATAGCAGCGATGCTTTCAGGCGGACACGTTCTTATCGAAGATGTTCCGGGCGTTGGAAAGACAAAACTTGTTGCGGCGCTTGCTAAATCGGTTGACGGAAAATTCAACCGCATACAGCTTACCCCTGATATTATGCCTTCAGACATAATCGGCTTTTCTATGCTCAATTCAGAAACACACATCTTTGAATACAGAGAAGGCGCTGCTATGTGTAACTTCCTTCTTGCCGATGAAATAAACCGTGCTTCCCCTAAAGCACAGTCAAGCCTTCTTGAAGTTATGGAAGAATTTCAGATAAGTCTTGACGGAAAGACACATAAGCTTCCTGCCCCATTTATGACACTTGCTACTCAGAACCCCGTTGAAACATACGGAACATATCATCTTCCCGAAGCACAGATGGACCGTTTCATCATGCGTGTTTCTATGGGATATCCCACAAACGCCGAAGAAATTGAAATTCTCGGAAGAATGGAATTTGAAAACCCCATAGACAAGATTTCTGCTGTTGTTTCTCTTGATGAAATAACAGAATATCAGAAAAAAGTTACTGAAGCAAAAACATCTCCACAGATAAAAACTTATATTATGTCGATCGTTGAAGCAACAAGAAAATCAGACGATATAAAGCTTGGTGTTTCGCCAAGAGGTAGCCTTTCGCTTCATAAAGCCGCAAAGGCATATGCTTTCATCTGTGGCAGAGATTATGTTATTCCCGATGATGTAAAGAAAATGGCAATTCCTGTTCTCTCACACCGCATTATGCTTTCTCAGAAAGGCAAGGCGGCATATTCAACTCAGCAGAATGTTATTGCCTCGATTTTAGGAACTGTTCCTGTTCCGGTTACGGAGAATGTATGAGAAATAAAAAAGCGGTAACCGAATACATTATCTGCCTTTTGCTTGCTATAGTTTATCTTGTTTTTCTTGACGGCAAGGCAGGAATGTTTATTCTTATAACTCTTATAGCCGCCCCGATAATATCTGTTCTTATAACGCTTTATGCAAAATCAAAACTTGATTTTTCTTTTGATACCGAAAAAAGTATTTTAGGTAAAAGTGCAAGGACAAACGGGGTTGCCGTATTTTCTTCGGGGGCTTTTCTCCCTACCCCTTTTATAACTGTTGAACTTTTTGCAGATGAACATTTTTACTGCAATCATAAAAATTTCAGACTTGCTTTAAAACCAAAAACAGAAAGAAAATTACTCACAGAACTTACAGGTCTTATATGCGGAAAAGGAAGAACAGGAATTTATTCTGTAACCATTTCTGACTATTTAGGACTTGTTACATTTGATGTTTATACCGAAAAAGGACTTATGGAATATTCTAAAAATATAGGAATCATTCCTGATATTCCCGATACATCACTTAAAAACGAACTGATAAAAAGTGCTTGTGCGGTTATATCTTCAGAAGACGCCGAAGAATCAGAAGAAACCGTCCGTACATTCGGTGGAAACCCAGGATTTGAGCATCGTGAATATGAGCCCGGCGACCCGATAAAAAGAATAAACTGGAAACTTTCTTCAAAATACGACAAGCTTATGGTAAGGCTTGATGAAGGCACAGCCGAAGCGAAACAGTATGCTGTTCTTGATTTTATGCCTGATACAGATCCCGACAAGGTTACATCTCTCTACAACGAAGAAAGAATTACAGAGGGACTTCTTGCGTTTGCGGCAGTTATATCAAAACTCGGAAAAGAACTTATTTTATTTATTCCTTTTAAAGACGGCTGGCAGCAGAGAAGCATAAAAACTATGGATGATGTTTATGAATTGCAGTTTTTATTCTCTGATTTTGAATATAAGGACCTTTCTCTTTCAAGGGTTCCCGATGATGTTATAAATGGCGAATCCAAGGTAGGTGTTTTAACACTTTTCTCAAATTCTCCCGATGCAAAACTTCTTTCGGTAAGCGACACTTTAATCTCTAAGGGTTCTGTTGTATTTACGGCGATAGCTGTTCCTACAACTATGGATATACCTGATTTATGGATAATCGGCGATGATTATACTTTCACAAAATACATTTAAGGTGAATATATGAAAGATTACGCTAAATCTGCGGCGTTTCCGATAATTTTATCAACGCTGCTTGTTTCAATGACAATGAACATATACAATAGTTCGGAAATAATACCGATTACTGTTCTTGCCTTTATACTTATGACTGCTCTTTTCTTTCTTTTCAAACTTTTGAGCAAAAGAAAAATTCTTGGCGGTCTTGTTTATACAGCAATTCTTTTCGGTCTTCTTTTCGCACTTATGAGTCTTATGTTCTCAAACTGGCACGCGGCACCTATGCCGTTTTCAAGCTGGTTTTATGCCGCGCAGGACGAATCGACGGAATATCTTCCGTTTTCTGTCGCTCTGTTTTTAGGATTTTCATATTTTCTTGCATCTGTTCTTTTTTATTACACACAGATTATTTACAGAAGTGCTGCTGTTCTTTTATGTTCGCTCATTCCGTTTGCTATTTATGCAAAGCGTTATGAAACTCCCAAAACGATATATATAGCGGCTGTTCTTATAGTTTTCCTTGCGCTTATGGTCCATCAGAGACAACTTGGTCATAAAGAACACATCGTTCTTACAGACGGTTCATACTGGATTTCGGTTTCTCTGTTCGTAGGCGTTGTTATAGGACTTGCTGTAATACTTCCGAAGCCTCAGGTAACTCCTTTGAGAGATACATTTGATGAAATGATTGAAGCAATGGAAGGTGTTTCGGTTGATGTTGATAATATAGTAGGCAAACTTCAGACCGAAACCAACGGAAGCGAATTCAATTCAGCTCCGACGGGACAGATGTATTATTATGTTCTTTCCGACGACGCTCCTTTATATCTGAAATCGCAGACATATGACGAATATGTAGGAAAACGCAGATGGAGAGTAAATGAAGAATATTACGGAACAGGATATTCTGATTGGGGAAACAAGAATTCATATCTTACCTACAGCAATATTGTTGATGCCATAAGGACATATCAGGAAGTAAACGGCATTACAGACGGATATAACACTCCTGATGTTGACAACACATCAGGAACTATAGCAGAAATTTATGCCGCAGATTTCCCTTCTCAATATGCTCTTACAGCAAACGGAATATACTCTCTGAAAGAACTTGACAACGAAAAGAGAATAACATACAGAAACAATCACGGAGATATTTTCTGGGAAGTTTCATATATGCCGCATACAGACAAATACAAGATTTACTATTCATCAGAAAATGCAGATATGCTCGATGGTGCGGCAGTATTTGCGATGCAGTTTAACAGAAAATCTTTCAGAGAAATTCTTAATGAAATAGAAAATTTTGAAGACGAAAAAGGATATTCAGAGCTTACTGCGATGTATTTCAGAGAAGAGCTTGACGATGCAGAAGAATATCTTGATGATACAAAGGGTGAGATTTCTGAAGAAATTCAGGCTCTTGCCGATGAAATAACAAAAGATTGCAATTCAGATTATGAAAAAGCTTGCGCTATAACAAACTATTTCCTTTTAGGAGATTATCGTTATCAGTTAGGATACAGAGCTTCTTCAAATGATATTGAAACATTTATATTTAAGGACAAAACAGGTATATGCGTTGACTATGCAACAGCAACAGTTCTTCTTGCAAGGGCTGCTGACCTTCCTGCAAGATACACAACAGGCTTTTTGATGACA
>CALGTU010000201.1 GCA_937901465.1 uncultured Clostridia bacterium
AAATCTTGCAAGAAAAGAAGGTCTTCTTGTAGGTGTTTCGGCAGGTGCCGCTACATTTGCCGCGGTTGACATTGCAAAGCGTCCTGAAAATAGTGGCAAAAATATAGTTGTTCTTTTACCCGATACAGGAATGAGATATCTTTCGACTGCGATGTTTGAATAGCAAAAAACGAGGTGTTTTAAAACACCTCGTTTTTATTTCTATGATAAAAATCTTCTTGCGGTTTCGGCATAAGAATATGCTCCGATTTTTAAAACCTCTTCATCGAAAACAACTTTGGGATTATGGGCTGTATATTCTCCCCTTTCGTCCGAAAAGCCCGATGAAAGATAAATCATCGCCGAAGGAACTTTTTCTGCGATGAAAGAAAAATCCTCAGAGGCGGCGGCTTTCATTCCCTCTATACCCTCAAAGCCTTTGTCTGAAATAACTTTTACCGCCAAATCGGTTATCTTTTCATCACATAAAAGAGCGGGCGTTTCTGATAAAAGAGTTACTTTCACTTTTCCGTTATAAGCTTTTGATATACTCTCTACTACTTCTTTTATACGAGAAAAAATGCGGTCTGTTTCTGCATTGTCATCAGACCTTAATGAACCTTCCATAAAAGCGGTTTCGGGAATGATGTTGAGTGCTGTTCCTGCTGAGATTTTACCGATTGTGAGAAAGGACTTGAAATCAGGATTACCCTCTTTTGAAACAAGAGAAGAAAGTGCGTCATAGATTTTTATAAGAACAAAAAGTGCGTCAATCGAAAGATGAGGATAAGCACCGTGTCCGCCTTTGCCTTTGGTTTCTATACGGAACATTTTTACCGCCGACATCATAGGAGAATTTTTATTATACATAAATTTACCCGTCGGAATTCTTCCCGCAGCAACATGAAAAGCAATCGCAACATCAGGTACAGGATTTTCGAGTATGCCGTTTTCTATCATATTTTTTGAACCCAATAGCAATTCTTCAGCGGGCTGAAACATAAATTTTACAGTTCCCTTAAGTTCTGTTTCGGTTTCTTTCAACATCTTTGCGGCGGTAAGAAGCATCGAAGTATGCATATCGTGTCCGCAGGTGTGGGCATTTCCGTTTTCGCTTTTGAAATCCTCTTTACTTTCTTCTTTCATAGGCAAAGCGTCCATATCGGCACGAAGGAGAATGACAGGGTTTCCTTTGCCTATCATCGCTGTTATCCCCTTTCCGCATGGAGTTGGATTTATGCCATAACTTTTCAGTTTTTCAGAAACGAATTCTGTTGTTTTTGGCAAATCAAATCCCGTTTCGGCATTTTTATGAAGATAACGTCGGTTTTCTTTTGTTTCAGAAAAAAGTTCTTCGGCTCTTTTTAAGTAATCCATATTCTTTTCACCTTTCTTGACGGATTTTTTTATAGATGATATAATCTTTTTTAGTATGTGAAAAGAAAGAAAAAATATCCTGAAAATAAAAAAGACCTTATCCTTGAAAGGACAAAGTCTTTAAAAATCATTCTATCGTTTCTGAAACGGAAGGTATATCTTCATCATCAAATTCGGGACGCGGGTCTTTTCCTATCTGTATTGCCATATTCGCAAAACATACAATCCCGAAAATTGCAAATGCTATTATAAGAAGAAGTGCTATATTAAGGCCACTGATTTTCTTTTTATCTTTCTTTTCTTCTGACATTTCTTATCCCTCCGTATTGTTTTGTAAAATTATACCATACAAAAATATTTTTTTCAAGTAAAGGACAGACTATTATGATAAAAAAACTCATCCATTCACCTG
Source organism: uncultured Clostridia bacterium (assembly GCA_937901465.1). Taxonomy (GTDB): domain Bacteria; phylum Bacillota; class Clostridia; order Oscillospirales; family Ruminococcaceae; genus RGIG4131. The sequence goes on from CALGTU010000201.1 coordinate 1,769, forward strand.
AAATGTTATCGGTAAAATCAGAAATTGCAACAAAAGACGATATAAAAGTAGCAGACGACCTTTTAGAAACACTCATCTCACATAAAGACGGCTGCGTTGGAATGGCGGCAAATATGATAGGTGAAAACAAGCGTATAATCGCTTTTGACAACGACGGAGAATATATGGTTATGTTCAATCCTGAAATAGTAAAGATGTCTGAACCTTATGAAACAAAAGAAGGTTGTCTTTCTCTTCTCGGCGGTCCGCGGCCTTGTAAAAGATACAAGAAGATAAAGGTTAAATGGCAGAACGAAGATTTTAAAGAAAGAATAAAGAATTTTGAAGGGTTCACAGCACAGATTATCCAGCACGAAATCGACCATTGCAACGGTATTCTTATATAAAACCAAAAACTCCGCAGGGTGTATAACTTCCTGCGGAGTTTTTAGTCTTAAGGGGTACTTACTGTATATTTTTGAGGTTCTAAGATATGTTCTTTTTAGCAGTTAGCCTTTGCTAACTATATTTATTTTAACCTTTTTATTTCCATTTGTCAACTATCAGAAAATAACTTTGGAAGATTTTATAAAATGTAGTTAGCATAAGGCAACTACATTTAGTCATAAGCTATAACTTATTCATGCTTTGCATACATATCGCGGTATTTTTTAGGAGTTATTCCTACTTTTTCTTTAAACAGAGTTATGAATGCACTTTGTGAAGAAAAGCCTAAAGCAAGTGCGATTTCAGAATAATCATAATCTGATAATGTAAGCATATTTTTGGCTGTATTTATCTTTACATCATGGACAAAATCTTTTGCTGTCATTCCCGTTTCTTTAAGAAACAGTTTTGAAAAATAGGTTACATTAAGTCCTGCGAACTCAGAAAGTTCGTTTACTGTAAGTTTTTTATCAAGGTTATCATAGATATAATCTATACTTCTTCTTATATGGATAGATATTGCCATATCTTTTTTTATCGTTCTCATTCTGCTTGCATAGTCAAGCTGCATTTCTTCTAAAAGGTCGATGAGCTTTTCTTCGCTGTTGCAGACATCTGCCCTCTGAATGTATATATCTGCAAGAGTATATGCAGCATCGTGAGGCATTCCTCCATCAATACAATTTCTTGAAACCATTGCAACCGCAACGATTATATGGTATCTTATATTACGTAAGGAATCTTTTGAAAGAACGCCCTTTCCTTTAAGAAAATCTTTTCTTACTTCTGCCATATTCTTTTTTATCTGTTCTATCCTTCCCTCTCTTACATCGGCATAACGTTCATGTTCTTTGCTGTATGATGTTCTTTCAAAACCCTCTACCTTATGAAGATAAAGCTGATAACTAAGGTCGCGGTTGGTATTCATCTTATCAACTCCTTTTTGATTATGATAGCAGATTTTTATAATAAAAGCAAGATTTTTGAAATATTTTTATTTTCCCTCCCTTTATAATACAAATAGAAAAATCGGGAGGTGTTTAAAAATGACAAAGACAACAGATCTTACAAAAGGCGGCATCACATCATCTATACTCGGATTTTATTTTCCTATGCTGCTTACAAACATGTTACAACAGTTATACACAGTAGCCGACACAGCGATAGTCGGAAAAGGGCTCGGAGATGAAAAGTTAGCGGCAGTAGGAAATATGTCATCGCTTACTTTTCTTATATTCGGTTTTGCAATAGGGCTTGCAAACGGATTTTCAGTTGTAATAGCACAGAGTTTCGGTGCAAGAAACGGCGAAAAACTCAGGAAAAGCGTTGCGGCTACAGTTAAGCTTTTCATATTCTTTTCGGTAGTTCTTACATCTTTAAGCGTTGGATTTTTACCTAATCTTTTAACTCTTATCCAGACAGACGCGGCTATTATAAAAGACGGTCTTATCTATGGATACATTATTTTCGGCGGACTTATCGTTACCCTTTCATACAATTTATGTTCGGGAATTTTAAGGGCTTTAGGCGACAGCAAAACTCCTTTCTTTGCGATAATTGTTTCTTCTGCAATAAATATTGTTCTCGACTTTTTGTTCATATTCGGATTTAAAACAGGAGTTGAGGGTGCGGCTATCGCAACGGTTGTTTCTCAGATTGCATCAACACTTATATGTTTCGCAAAAATAAGAAATATAGACGAGCTTCGTTTTTCAAAGGAAGAATTCATTGGTTGCAATGCACTTATAGGCGAACTTATTTCAAACGGACTTCCTATGGCGCTTATGAACTCAATCACCGCTATCGGTTGCATCGTTCTTCAGTATTTCATAAATGGTATAGGCCTTGCTTATACAGAAGCGTATTCGGCTTGCAGTAAATATATAAACCTCTTTATGCAGCCCGCTTGCACAGCAGGATTTACAATCTCAGCGTTCACAAGCCAGAACTATGGTGCCGAAAGATACGACAGAATAAAATCAGGCGTTAAGGTATGCTTTGTTATAGCAACAATTACTTACTTTGTTTTAGGCTCTCTTATGGTGTTCATTCCACGTCAGTTAGCACTTCTTATGTTAAATGGTGATGAAGCGGTTTCTCTTGCGGCACAGTATCTCATTCCATCGGGAATAATGATTTTTGCGGTTGATTATCTTTTCATCTTCAGAAGCACAGTTCAGGGAATGGGAAAACCTATTATCCCGATGATTTCAGGAATTGCTGAAATGATAATCAGAGTTGCTGTTGTATTTCTTCTGATAGAAAACACAGGCTTTATGGCAACAGCCTATGCACAGATTGCTGCCTGGGTCGGTGCACTTATAATGAACTTCTCGGCATATGTATTCTATATAAGAAAAGTTACGGTTAAATCAGAGCATAAGGTTGCTTTGTTCAATAAAAAAATGAAAGGACAGATTTATAATGGATAATTTTCAGTTTTACAGTCCGACAGAATTTGTTTTCGGAAAGGAAACAGAAAACGAAAGCGGAAGACTCGTCAAAAAATATGGCGGTAGCAAAGTTCTTATTCATTACGGCGGAGGATCTGCTGTAAAATCAGGTCTTTTAGACAGAGTAAAAGCATCGCTTGAAAAAGAAGGACTCAGTTATGTCCTTTTAGGCGGAGTAAAGCCAAATCCACGCGATACAAAGATTTATGAAGGTATTGAACTCTGCAGAAAAGAAAATGTTGATTTTATCCTTTGCGTTGGCGGCGGTTCTGTTATCGACTCGGCAAAGGGTATTGCGATAGGTGTTCTTTATGACGGAGATTTCTGGGACTTTTACGGAACAGGAAAGAAAGTTGAAAGAGCTCTTCCTATAGGAACAGTTCTTACAATCGCAGCAGCAGGAAGTGAAGGCTCTCCTGGGTCTGTTGTAACTAAAGAAGAAGGAATGTTGAAACGTGATGTTGGTTCTGACCTTTTACGTCCTAAATTCTCAATCCTTAATCCTGAACTTACAGAAACTCTCCCTGCTTATCAGACAGCTTGTGGTGCTACTGATATTATGGCTCATGTTTTTGAAAGATACTTTACAAATACAGAAGAAGTTGAAATTTCAGACAGACTCTGCGAAGCCGTTCTTCTTACTATGGTAAAAGAAACACCAAGAGCTATCGCTGAACCACATAACTATCAGGCAAGAGCAAATATTATGTGGGCAGGAACTGTTGCACACAATGATATCGTTGGTGTAGGAAGAAGTCAGGACTGGAACAGCCACGGAATAGAACACGAACTTTCTGGTCTTTATGACTGTGCTCATGGTGCCGGACTTGCGGTTATCATGCCGTCTTGGATGGAATTTGTATATAAGCATAACGTTATGCGTTTTGCTCAGATGGCTGTTCGTATATGGGGTTGTCCTATGAACTTTGAAAATCCTGAAGAAACAGCACTCAAAGGAATCGCTTGTTTCAGAAGATTTTTACACGACATAGGAATGCCTATTAATTTTGAAGAACTTGGTGCTAAGGAAGAAGATATACCTGTTCTCGTTGAAAAATTCGGTCTTGGCGACGGAAAAACAGGCGGATTTGTTCCCCTTTCGTCAGAAGATGTTGCAGAAATTTACAGAATTGCCGTTAGAGCCTCAATTTAAAACAAAAGAACTCCGTAAGAAATCTTGCGGAGTTCTTTTGTTTTTTGACAACATAATACAGATATGCTATAATTATGTTTAAATAAAAGCGAAAGGGCGGATACGAATGTTTGAAAGCCAAGAAGACTTCAGCATACCTGATGAATATTATAATTATGAAATAGTCGGTCCTGCTGATATCAAAACCCGTCCTCTTACCGAACGTGAATATCAGGCAATAAAATTTTCTTATAAATCAAAAGCGAAAAGCATTTTTACAATACAAGGCTTTATTCTTATACTATTAAGTTCTATTGCTGCGTTGAGCATTTGGTATTCTGTAAATAGTATCATAAAAGGTGAACCTGATGCTTTTATGCACTTGTTTATAGCTTGTGCACTCAGTCTTTTTGCAATCGCACTTTCTTCGATAATATATGTTGAAAGGCTGAAACAGGTAATTTCGAAAGATGAACAGATTGCACTGGGTGAAATAGTACATACAGATATTAAACGTGATTACAGAAACACTATTATGGGTGCTTATCATACTATTGCTCTTCACGGAAACAAACAAATCATAAGGATTTTTGACAGGCATGTAATTAAAAACGGAAAGACTGTCCTTGTGGTTGTAAAACATAGTATACCACCCTATATGATACGCGTTCCGAATGATGTTGTGGACTATGATTTAACCACAAACAAACGTGAATATAACAAATCATTTTAAGATCTAACAGAATATGATGACTACACAATGGGTGATCTGGAAACTATAGCATATCCTGTTTCTTCTGAAGAAAGCGAAAAGATTGTTCTAAAAGAACGTTTGATTAGTCCTTTTAAACATGGCACACTCAGTATAATCTGAATGTTCTTTACCATAATTACGATCGTTATGATTGCTTTTCTGATAAAAAGTTTTATTTCAAATGAATCAGAAGTGTTTTTTCCGCTTTTGATGGGATTTTTGTGTGAAGTATTTATTGAGTTGATGCTTTGCAAACTTGTTTTTAAGAAAAAAGTTTCTTTTCAGGATTACGGTATGATAGAATGTGTTGTTATTAAAAAATAGAAGATGATAACATGGATAAGAAGTATATCAGTGTGGCTATTCCCGAAAGAAAACAGTTTGTAAATTTAATCGCTACAGATTCTGACTATAAACATTTATTGCCGAACGAACGGATTACTCTCGTTGTTAATAAATCTACCGATGAGATAATATATGTCATTCAAAAATAGAGTGAATTTTTCTGAGGGTCATTTGCAAGACGTTATCGTCTGCAATATGTACCCTCTTTTTTATTATGTTTTAAAAATAAAAAACGTTGTTTCATTTTTCTGAAACAACGTTTTTCTGGCAGGGGCAGAAGGACTTGAACCCTCGGCACGCGGTTTTGGAGACCGCTGCTC
>CALGTU010000202.1 GCA_937901465.1 uncultured Clostridia bacterium
CGATCCCTGCAGGAACACCTGTAGCAATACATTCAATAATACCACCGACAGAATCTTTTGCATCCTTTGCAGCACAGATAGTTTCTATCATCTTTTCGCCCTTTTCATCATTGATAACAGGGAACTTTTTGTTTCTTATAGAAATGAGATGTTCTCTTGTGATTCCTAAAGGGCTATATCTGTTATCTCTAACATCTTTTATAGAAAGAATATGAGCTCCTGTGTAAATACCTCTGCGTTCAAGAATTTGTCCACAAACAGCACCTGCAAAGCAAAGAGGAGCGGTAAGTCTTCCTGAAAAATGTCCACCACCACGATTGTCGTTAAAACCATTATATCTCAAAGCACCTGTATAATCTGCGTGTCCTGGACGGGCGAGTTTTGAGATAGATGAATAGTCAGCAGAATGAGTGTTTGTATTGTTGATTATAGCACAAAGAGGTGTACCTGTAGTGCGATCTTTATAAACACCCGAAAGAATAGTAGGAATATCAGGTTCTTGACGAGCGGTAGAAATTTTTTTATTTCTTGCTGCTCTTCTTGACATAAACTTTATTATTTCAGTCATATCTATATACTCACCCGCAGGGAGATTATCGATAGTAACACCTATCGCTGAACCATGAGATTCACCGAAAATTGATATTGTAATACGATTACTCCAAACTGATGACATAAGAATTTCCTCCAAGTGCATTAAATTCATCAAAAAATCCAGGGTAGGATTTATCCACAGATTCAGCACCTCTGATTATTATAGGCGCTTTACTTTTTGTTGATGCTATTGCAGTAGCCATTACGATTCTGTGGTCATTATAGCTATTTACAACTCCGCCATGAAATTCTTCTATAGGAAGAATAACAATCCCGTCGTTTAATGTAACAACTTTTCCACCTATAGCGTTAAGAGCTTCTGAAATGGCTAAAAGTCTGTCACTTTCCTTTATTTTCAATCTTTCTGCGTTGGAAATTCGCATAGGCTTTTTGCCGAAACTTCCTAAAACAGCAAGAATAGGGACAAGGTCGGGGATGTCCGAAACGTCGATATTAAATTCGCTACACTCATCATTATAGCATAATTTAGATAAAATATCAAGAATTTTTTTATCTCCTTGCTTACTGTCAGGGGAGAGGTTTGAAAGCTCTATTTTAGAGCCTAAAGCGTTTGCAACATAGAAAAAAGCTGCCTGAGAATAATCACCTTCGATAATTGTATCATAGCTTTTATACCTTTGGTTTCCTTCAATATAATACCCATAATCTGTTGATTTTATAAAAATCCCGAATCTACGAAGGGTTTCTATTGTCATATCAGCATAAGGCTTTGATTGTAAAGGAGAAAGCATATGTATTTCTGAATCTTCCTTACATAATGGTAGTGCAAAGAAAAGACCTGTAATAAACTGAGATGAAATGTCACCTTCTATTTCGTATTTTCCTCCTGAAAGTTTTCCAGAAATAGAAAAAGGCATAGTTCCGTTATAATTAAATTCAATTCCGTGTTTTGATAATTCTCTTAAATAAGGGATGATAGGTCTTTCTGGCAATCTTCCTTTACCTATGAATGTTGCATTTATTCCGAGCACTGCGGCAACTGGTATTAAGAATCTTAAAGTTGAACCGGATTCGCAACAATTAAGAACTGCATTTTCTGAAACCGAAGAAATGCCTGTAATTTGAGAAACTCCATCATATTCCGTTATATTAGCCCCCATAGCTTTTAAACATTCGGTTGTAGCAATAATATCTTTGGAATTCATTATTCCTTTTATTTCAGAAGTTCCTGACGCTAAAGCGGCAGATATAAGAACCCTATGTGAAACGCTTTTTGAAGGGGGGATTTTTACTTTTCCGCTTAAGATTCTTGGTTCGATTTTTATATCCATAAATTTTCTCCGTTAGTCAAGTAATGATTTTATCGGAACTTTCCTTAGTTCGGATTTGCCGATTTCTGTGGATATAACAAGATTTATATTGTCTGCGTCTCTTTTCTTATCGTTGACACAGTGCTTTACTAATTCTTCATATGATATATCTACAGATAATGGAAGATTATATTTTTTAAGACATTTTTTAAGATTTGTATATGTATCTTCGTTACAAAGTCCTTGTTTTACAGCAAGTTCAGTTATAATACACATTCCTACAGAAACTGCGCTTCCATGAGAAAGACCTGTGAAATTCTGTATCTTTTCAATAGCATGTCCAAAAGTATGTCCGAAATTAAGGAGCATTCTTTCGCCTTTATCAAATTCATCATTTTCAACTATCTGACGTTTTATATCGATGCATTTGCATATTACGTCTTCAAGATTATCTTTAATATCTTTCTCTGATAATATTTCAAATAATTCGCGTGATCTTATCATTGCATATTTTACAACTTCTCCCATGCCATCTGAAAAAATCTCGGGTTTTAATGTTGATAGGGTAGAAATATCACATATTACAGCAAGAGGTTGCTTGAATGCACCTACAAGATTTTTTCCTGCGGGGATATCGATAGCAGTTTTTCCGCCAATTGAAGAATCAACCTGAGCAAGAAGAGTAGTAGGAATCTGGATGAAGTCTATTCCTCTGAGAAAAGTTGCTGAAGCATAACCAGTAAGATCACCAACAACTCCGCCGCCAAGTGCTACAAGACAATCAGATCTTGTGATTTCGTTATTTGCTAAAAAATCATAAAGGTTATTAAGTGTTTTAAAACATTTTGATGTTTCTCCGTTAGGAAAAACAAATTTTATTACATTAAATCCTGATTTTTTAAAAGAGTTTATAACTTTTTCACTATATAAAGAATCTACTATATCATCAGTTACAATAGCGATTTTTGCCGCTTTTGAAACTTTTTTTATAATATCACCGCAATCTTCAAGGATAGAAGTGCCGATTGTGATATCATAAGGATGGCTTGTGTTTACATGGATCTTTTGCAATTTGATCACTCCGATAAAAGATTGTGATTTAGGATGAATACTTAAAAAACAGCATAAAATCACAGAATAAATTATACAATATACAGTAAAAAATGTCAAGTTAAAGATATAAATATTTTGCTTCAAAACAGTAGATATTTGATTTGATTTATGATATAATAAATATTGTATTTTATTTTACAGGAGTTGGTAAAATGTCGATAACATTCAATAAAGAATGTCTTTATGACGGAATAGACTTTTTTTCTATAGTTGATAAACGTTTTAAGACTAATTTGATTTCTATATGGCTTATTGATAAACTTTCTGAAGAAAATGCACCTTGTAATGCACTTTCTATGTCTTTTATATCAAAAAGCAATAAAAAATATCCGGATATGACTTTGCTTAATAAGAAATTGTCATCGCTTTATGGAGCAAATTTATCGGGAACAACATCGAAAGTCGGAGATAATCAGTTTATGATGCTTGGTGTTTCGTGTATTGCTGATAAATATGCGTTAGGTTCAGAAAAGCTGACACTGGAATCCGCGGATATCCTTATGGATTGTCTTTTGGATCCTAATGTTGAGAATGGTGGGTTTTCTGAAAAATTATTTACTCCTATAAAGCAGGAACTTCTTGATGATATTGATGCCATAATCAATGACAAAAGAAGTTATGCTCTTATGAAAACATCGAAAATAGCGATGAAAGGAGAACCTTCAGCAATAAGATCCTGTGGCGAAAGAGAATATGCAGAAAAAGTTGATGCTGTATCTGCTTATGAGAAATATACAGAACTTCTTAAAACATCGGAAATGAAGATATTTTTTGTTGGTTCCGAATCTCCTGATGAAGTGAAAAATAAAATAAAAGAACGTCTTTCTGTTATCGAAAGAAACTTTAAAGGTAAAACTTCTTCTGAATTCAGTCCAGCAAAGCCTGAACCGGTTTATGAAACAGAACTTCTGGATGTTATGCAAAGCAAGATGGTTATGTCATTTAAATGTAATGACAAAAACAGCCATGCTGTAAGACTTATGACGGCTATATTCGGTGCTACACCTTTTTCAAAACTTTTTGTGAATGTAAGAGAAAAGATGAGCCTTTGTTATTATTGTGCTGCAAGATATGATGAAATTAAGGGGATTCTCAATGTTGACAGCGGTGTTGAGAAGGAAAACATAGAAAAGGCAAGAAATGAGATTCTTAATCAGCTTGAAAGTATGAAGAAAGGCGAGTTTACTGATGAAGAAATGAACAATTCACTTCTTAGTCTTGTAAATGCAGCTAAATCGATGAATGACAGTGCTGCCTCGCTGGCTTCATGGTATCTTAAGCAGGATGTTATCGGAACGAATCATTCTCCTGAAGAAGAAATAGAACATCTTAAAGCAGTTACAAGAGAAGATATTATAAAAGCGGCTTCTTCACTTACACTCGATACTGTTTATGTCCTTACGAAGAAAGGAGATGAATAATTATGGATAAGAAAATTATCAAAAATGACCGTGTGGGTGAAAAATATTACTGCATTAATCACCCCAGCGGACTTACTGTTCTTGTATGGGAAATGGACAATTATTCAACAACTCATGCTTTGTTCGGAACTAAATACGGTTCTATCAATACAAAATTCAAAACAGATGAAGATTCAGATTATGTTTCTGTTCCCGAAGGAATAGCACACTATCTTGAACATAAGTTATTCGAAAACGAAGATTGTGATGTATTCAGCCTTTACGCTAAAACAGGTGCATCGGCCAATGCATACACTTCTTTTGACAAAACATGTTATCTTTTCAGCTGTACTGATAACTATGAGGAATCACTTAAAATCCTTCTTGATTTTGTTCAGAAACCATATTTTACAAAGGAAACAGTTGAAAAAGAGCAGGGTATTATCGGTCAGGAAATAAGAATGTATGAAGATGACCCTAACTGGCGTGTATTTTTTAATATGCTTATGGGTGTTTATCATAATCATCCGGTAAGGATAGATATAGCAGGAACTGTTGAAAGCATAGCCAAAATAGATGCCGACCTTCTTTACAGATGTTATAACACATTCTATAATCTCAATAATATGTTCCTTTCGATAGCAGGAAATGTTGAAGTTGATAAAGTTATTGAAATATGTGATGAAATGCTTAAGCCTTGTAAAAATCACAATCTTGAAAC
>CALGTU010000203.1 GCA_937901465.1 uncultured Clostridia bacterium
ACTCCTTTCACACATCGCCGGTATCAATTCATCTGTTGCTAAAAATATCGTTGCATACAGAGAAGAAAACGGAAGTTTTACAGACAGAAAAGAACTTCTCAAGGTTGCTAAACTCGGTAAGAAGGCTTATGAACAGTGTGCGGGATTCCTCCGTATTTCAGGTGGAAAGAACCCTCTTGACAACACTGCGGTTCACCCCGAAAGTTATGACGCCGCAAAGAAACTTCTGGATGAATGCGGATTCAAACTTGCTGATATAAAGGCGGGTGCAGACAAGATTGCTGACAAGGCTGAAGAAATCGGATATAACAGACTTTCTGATGATACAGGCGTTGGTATTCCTACACTCAAAGACATTGTAAAGGAACTTCAGAAACCAGGTCGTGACCCTCGTGATGAACTTCCTGCACCACTTCTTCGCAGTGGCGATATTATGGAACTTAAAGACCTTAAACCCGGAATGGAACTTACGGGAACTGTAAGAAACGTTATAGATTTTGGTGCTTTCGTTGACATAGGCGTTCATGAAGACGGGCTTGTTCATATTTCTCAGATATGCAACAGATTTATAAAGCACCCGCTTGAAGCTGTAAAGGTAGGAGAGATAGTTAAGGTAAGAGTTCTTGATGTTGACGTTAAGAGAAAGAGAATTTCTCTTACTATGCGTCTTGATGAAAAGAAGTAATTTATGAGAAGAATAGATTTTGTTGTAGAGCCGTCTTATGACGGCTTTACTGTTGAAAAATACCTTATGTCTGTTAAGGGGATTTCGAGAAGACTTATAACAAAGATAAAATATTCTGAAGGAATTATGATAAACGGGAATGTTTCGAGGACGATTGATGTTATCGCTTTGGGAGATACAGTTTCGGTTATTATGGAAGATGAAAAATCTCTCGAAGAAAATTTATTGCTTGATATTCAGGTAGCGTATGACGACGACGATGTTGTTGTTTTCAACAAGCCTTACGGAACGCCTGTTCACCCTTCGATAAGGCATTATAACGATACTCTGGGAAATTATTTTTCTGCTCTTTTCAAAGGAGTTTCGTTCAGACCTGTAAATCGTCTTGACAAGGATACATCGGGGCTTTGTGTTGTTGCTAAAAATGCTTTTGCGGCGGCGGAACTTCAGAAAACTGTTGAAAAGACATATTATGCTGTCGTTAAGGGAGAAATATCGGGAGAGGGAGAAATAAATCTTCCCATAGCAAGAGAAGAGGACACGATTATCAAGAGAAAAGTTGATGAAAACGGTCAGGAAGCTATAACGAAATACAAGGCGGTTATTTATAAAAACGGATACACTTTGCTTGAAATAAAACTTCTGACAGGGAGGACGCATCAGATAAGAGTACATTTTTCACACATAGGTTTTGCACTTATAGGTGATGAACTTTATGGTGGAGATATGAGCGTTATGAAAAGGCAGGCACTGCACTGTAAAACGGTTGAGTTTATTCACCCTGTTAAGAAAGAAAAGGTTATAGTTGATTCAGAACTTCCCGATGATATTCTGTCGCTTTTCGAGTAGAATTGTTACCGATTTGTAATAATTCTGTTTTGCTTGGTAGTGAGATAA
>CALGTU010000204.1 GCA_937901465.1 uncultured Clostridia bacterium
GACGCAGTTTTTTAAAGCCCGAATTTTTGGCGCTGCTCTGTGTGCGGACGGCGGACTCCGCGTTCACGTCAGGCTCGGGCGTCCCCGGGTCGACGGCGCCTGTGTCAGAGCTTGCCTGTGCAGGCTCCACGACTGCCTGCTGTGTGTCGTTTACCACATTTTCCATTTTTATCTTTCCTTTCAGCTTTTGTTTATTTTAATAACAAAATATAAAATACCATCTGGTTTTAAAGCAATTATTTCACACATTGTAAAATAATCATCCGATTCTGTACTTTGATAAAGTCCTACCATCATCTGAAGGCCGAGTTCAAATTCATATTTCTTTATAAGTGAAGATGCTTTTCTTACATCTTCAGCAGAATGGCCCCTCTCGTTAGCTTCAAGGACTCTGTCTGACATACTCTGAGCTCCGAGTTCAATTGAAGTAACACCATATTTTTTAAGAACAGAAAGAATTTCATCATCAATATAATCAGGGCGTGTGGAAATTCTTATACCTTTGAACTTTCCTTTCCCGACAAATTCATTTGCCGCTGAAAGTAATTCCATCATATATTCTCTGTCAATAGCTGTAAAACTACCACCGAAAAAAGCTATTTCAGTATTTGATTTATCCGTTATTTCGTTCATTGCAGAAGAACATATTCTCCTTACATCTTCTCCGCTCGGAATACTTTTTTCGCCTGATATATTACGTTGGTTGCAAAAACTACAAAGATGAGGACAACCTACATGAGGAATAAAAATCGCAATGTTACTATGTTTCATAACCCATAAGCTCCAACGCTTCTTTAGCCGCCATCTGTTCAGCTTGTTTTTTACTTCTTCCTTCGCCCTTGCCAATGACATTGGAATTGAGCATAACATCTACAACAAATACTTTGTTATGATCCGGTCCTGATTGCTCAGTAAGAACATATTCTACCTTTTCATCAGGATTTTGCTGAATAATTTCCTGAAGCATAGTTTTGTAATCGTTGAATGTAAGTTTTTTCTTAACATCAAGATTCTTAGGGATGAAAGAAAGTATATGCTTTCTCGCTGCTTCAAGACCACCATCAAGATAAATTGCGGCTATAACAGCTTCGAAAGCATCAGCTAAAATAGAAGGTCTTTCTCTTCCTCCTGAATTTTCTTCGCCTTTACCAAGAAGCATAAATTCCCCAAGATCTATCTGCTGAGCAAATCCAAATAACGTTTTTTCGCACACAAGTGCCGCTCTGAGTTTGGTAAGCTCTCCTTCAGGCAAATCTCTGTAATTTTCAAAAAGATACTGTGCAACAACAATTGAAAGAACAGAATCTCCCAGAAACTCAAGACGTTCGTTACTGTGTTTGTTCTTTCTGTTTTCATTCGCATAAGATGAATGAGAAAGTGCCTCATGCAAAAGTTCAGGATTTTTAAAATTATAATGAATTATATCTTCAAAACGCATATATTACACCTGTTCAGTATTCGACTTTTTTTCAAGAATTTCAAGTGATTCTGATATACTTTCAATAACCTTCTGTTCAACACAGAGTTTAGCTTGTCTTATAGCATTGAAGAAAGCTTTCGCATCAGAACTTCCGTGTGCCTTTATTACAGGTTTCGAAATACCCATAAGAACAGCTCCGCCCTGTTCTTTATAATCTATCTTTTTCTTGAAAATCTTAATTTTCTTATTGAGCATAATTGCAGGAAGAGTAG
>CALGTU010000205.1 GCA_937901465.1 uncultured Clostridia bacterium
GGAACGTCTGAATCACTACAAAATTTACTTTATTGAATTGGAGGCAAGAAGACTGCGTTTTATGGAATATATCTATGAATCGGGCGACCCTTTCGGAGTCAATATTCAGTCTGTAATCCCTGAACTTGACCTTGAAAAAGCCGCTATGCGAAACGGAATCATAATCGAATGCAAAGAAAAATATTACCGTGTATGCGCTTCTGTAAACAAGAAAGATGAAATAGAACTTCGTATGCTCTATTTCGAAGATGTTACGGATTATGTTCTTTTAGAGCAGGATTTCAAAAACACAAGACCCGCTGTTATGCTTGTTACTCTCGATAACTATGAAGATTTACTCCAGAGTATAAAGGAAAGCGACAAGGCGAGAATTCTCATTCAGATTGAAAAACTTATGGAAAGTTTTATCGAAGAGAATGAAGGACTTCTCAGAAAAACAGCACCCGACAAATTTCTTGTCATTTTAGAAGAACAGAAAATTGCAACCGTTATAGAAAACAGATTCAAGCTTCTTGACAACGCAAGACAGATTGTTGTTGACGATAAAATGACAGTTACCCTTTCTATCGGTGTCGGAAGAGGCGCAAACCTTATCGAATCAGAAGATTTTGCAAAGCAGGCGCTTGATATGGCTCTCGGAAGAGGCGGCGACCAGGCGGCTGTTAAAAACGAAAACGACTATCAGTTCTTCGGTGGTGTTTCAAAGGGAATTGAAAAACAGACCAAGGTTAAAACCCGTATGATTGCAAAGGGTATTATGGGGCTTATCGAAGAAAGCACTGCTGTTTATGTAATGGGACATCGTTTCGGCGACCTTGACAGCATAGGTTCAGCGGTAGGTCTTGCTGAGGCTGTAAGAAATATGGGCAAAGCGGTAAGCGTTGTTGTCAATGCAGAAGACAACCTTGCTATTCCCCTTATCGACAGAATAAACGAGATGGACGAAAATGCCGAAACTCTCTTTATCTCTCCCGATGAGGCAGTTACAGAAATCACTCCCACATCCCTTCTTATTATAGTTGACACACACAATCAGGATATCGTTGAATCTCCCGAGCTTTACAAGAAAGCAAAGCAGGTTGTTGTTATCGACCACCACAGAAAGATGACCAATTACATAGAAAATGCGGTTATCTTCCATCATGAGCCCTATGCTTCATCGGCTTCTGAAATGGTAACAGAACTTGTTCAGTATTTCGGAGAAGCAGGAAAACTCAGTCAGTATGCGGCAGAAGCACTTTTATCGGGAATTATGCTTGATACAAAGAGCTTTGTTATGAGAACAGGTGTAAGAACATTCGAAGCGGCGGCTTATCTTCGTAAAATGGGTGCCGATACAGTTGCTGTGCGTTCGCTTTTTGCAAACTCAATGGAATCTTATCACGAAAAGACAAAACTTGTTGCATCGGCAGAAGTCTATGAAAGATGTGCCATAGCAACAAACGATACTCCCGTTGAAAACATAAAGGTTGTCGCTCCTCAGGCGGCAGACGAACTTTTAGGTATTGCAGGGGTTGACGCGGCATTCGTTATCTATATGAATAACGGAATGGCTTGTTTCTCGGCAAGGTCACTCGGTGCTATGAATGTTCAGATAGTTATGGAAAAACTCGGTGGCGGCGGACATCAGACAATGGCTGGCGCACAGATTGAGGGAATGAGTCTTACAGAAGCGAAAGAAGCTTTAATAAATGCTATTGACCAGCACAGAAAGGAAATAAGCTAAAATGAATATAAAGAAATTTTCGGCTGTATTTCTTTCTGTTGCAATGGTTTTTATAATGACATCATGCAGCAAGACAGAAACCTATGATTTCAGCAACGCGAAGACACTTTCTGACGTAAGAGAACATATGGAACAGGGCAAAATGCTTACTCAGGATTTTTATCTCGCGGTAAAAGAAACAAATACAAATTTTGAATCATACACCGAATTCTGTCGCAAGGACGGAAAAGAAGCAAGGCTTATCCGTTATGACGGCTATCAGACAAGATTTATAAGGGAAAAAGACAAATATATTGTTGTCGATGATATAAAACAGACTGCGGCTCTTTTCCCATATGAAAATACACATGATGATATTATGTGGTCGGATATAGATTTCATAATCTGGGCAATCGATATGGCGCTTTCGGGAGAACTCAGTGATTCTTCGGGCGAAAGTGAAGGAAGTTTTACAGAAGTTTATAAAACAGAAAACGGCGACAGCCTGGTTTTTGAATTCGAAGCCGGAAAGCTGAAAACTCTTGTTCTTTCAGATAAATCGGACAAGATTATCGCAACATATGAAATAAGCTATGACGAAAAGGGCGGAGAAAAAAGTCTTTTCAAATACAAAGGATATCAGATAACAGATATGCGTAATACGGAGGAATAATAAAATGAAGGTAATTTTTTTAAAGGACGTTAAAGGAACAGCAAAAGCAGGAGAAGTAAAAGAAGTTGCAGACGGATTTGCAAGAAACTCACTTATCCCCAAAAAACTCGCAGTTGAGGCTACTCCCGAGAATATGTCTGAACTTAACGGAAAGAAGTCATCCGAACAGCATAAGATTGACGTTGCAAGAGCAGAAGCTATGGAATGTGCTGAAAAAATCAAGGGAAAGAAAATAACTCTTAAAGCAAAAGCAGGTCAGGGCGGAAAACTTTTCGGTTCTGTTACAGCATCCAATATAGCAGACGAAATCTCTAAGCAGTTAGGCGTTAAGGTTGAAAAGAAAAAGATAAATGTTGCCGATATAAAGGCTTTCGGAACATTTACAGCAGAAGTAAAACTCTATACAGGTATCTCTGCCGAAGTTTCGGTTGAAGTTACGGAGGGTTAAACCAATATGAACTTTGATAGTTTAAAAGACAATGATGCTACAAGAAGCATTGAATATGAACAGACTGTCATAGGTGCGATTCTTCTTAATCCGAATGCCGTTGCCGACGCTATGGAAATAGTTAAGGCCGAATATTTTTCAGAAGAAAATCACAGAAAACTCTTTCAGATAATCGTAAACAAATTCACTCTCGGCGAAAAAGCCGATGCTATGACAGTTTTAAACGACGCTGTAGATGAAGGAGTTTTTCAGACATCCGCAGAGGGAAAGAAATATCTTCTCTCGATTATGGACGAAGTTCCCACAACGGAAAATATAAGGGATTATTGTGAAATTCTCCGCGATAAATATGAAAAACGTGCACTCATTGAAGCTATGCAGGAAATAGCTTCTGCCGCTATGGAAAGCGGAGAAAAATCATCGGCACTTTTAGACCTTGCCGAACAGAAAATCTATGACATAAGAAAAGGCAAAGAAACATCGGGGCTTGTTAAAATCGAAGACGCTCTTGTAAACGCTTTTGATAACCTCAAAAAAATCAGCGGTGAAGACAGAGACAAATATCTCGGTGCTAAAATGGGCTTTGCCGACCTTGACAGAACTCTTACGGGTCTTAACAAATCAGACCTTATCGTCGTTGCGGCACGTCCGGGTATGGGTAAAACAGCATTTGCACTCAATATAGTTACAAATGCATGTATGAAAAACGAGGGCATGAAGGTTGCTGTTTTCTCTCTCGAAATGTCAAACGAACAGCTTGTAATGAGAATGCTCTCTTCTGAATCGAGAGTTCCCAGCCAGAGCCTTAAAACAGGAAATATCTCGGGCGAAGAATGGGAACGTCTTTCAATAGGCGCCGCTCATCTTGCTAAAATGAACATTTATCTTTCGGATGCGGGCGGACTTACTGTTCCCCAGATGAAAGCAAAACTGAGAAGAATAAAGGGATTAGGTCTTGTTGTTATCGACTACTTACAGCTTATGGATTCGGCCAAAGTTAAAAGCGGAAACCGAGTTGAAGTTGTTTCTGAAATCACAAGACAGCTTAAACTTATGGCAAAGGAACTTGATGTTCCCGTTATTGTTCTTTCACAGCTCGCGCGTGGCCCCGAAAGCAGAACAGACCACAGACCTATGCTTTCAGACCTTCGTGAATCGGGTTCTATAGAACAGGACGCAGACATCGTTATGATGCTTTATCGTGATGCATATTATCACCCCGAAACCGAACAGCAGAATTTATCTGAATGTATCGTTGCTAAAAACAGACACGGCGAAGTAGGAACAGTAAATCTTGTATGGGATGGTCAGTATACAAGATTTTCAGGAATGGCGAAAGAGTAAAGATTATGATACATAAACCGGAAATACTCGCTCCCGCAGGGAGTTTAGAAAGCGTTTACGCCGCTGTAAGATGCGGCGCCGACGCTGTTTATCTCGGTGGAAAAGAATTCTCGGCAAGAGGAAACGCAACAAATTTCACCGAAGATGAACTTAAAGAGGCGGTTTCTTACTGCCATTTAAACGGAGTTTCTGTTCATCAGGCGATAAATACAATCGCTTTTGACAAAAACTTCGAAACCCTTTTAAAAGTTGCCGTCCATTCTGCAGAAATCGGAGTGGACGCATTTATTATTCAGGACTTAGGCGTTTTTTCTCTGATAAAAAACGCTCTTCCCGATATGCCCTTACATGCTTCAACACAGATGACAATCCATTCCGTAGACGGCGCTAAAAAGGCAATGGAAATGGGATTTTCAAGGGTTGTTCTTTCAAGAGAACTCTCTCTTTCTGATATAGAAGAAATCTGTAAACTTCCCGTTGAGGTTGAAGTTTTTATCCATGGTGCTTTATGTATGTCCGTTTCGGGACAGTGTTTCATGTCTGCTATGATAGGCGGAAGAAGTGCTAACCGAGGACTTTGTGCACAGAGTTGCAGACTTCCCTTTTCGGCTGATAAATCGGATTATTATGCACTTTCTTTAAAAGATTTGTCATATATCCCCGAGATAAATTCACTTGTTAAAGCAGGGGTGAAATCCTTTAAGATAGAGGGAAGAATGAAACGCCCCGAATATGTTGCATCGGCTGTAAACGCCGTTAAAAACGCACTTTCGGGTGAAAAATACGATATGAGCGTTTTAAAGGCGGTTTTCTCTCGCGGTGGTTTTACTAACGGCTATTTAAAAACCGAGCTCGGAAAGAATATGTTCGGGATAAGAGAAAAAGAAGATGTTATTTCGGCGAAGGATTACTTCCCCGAAATCCGCGAACTTTACCGCAGAGATATCGGAAGAAGAGAGATTTCGTTCGAACTTTTTGCACACGAAAATGAAGAAATGAAACTTTCTGCTTTTTGTGACGGAAAAGAAACCGAAGTTTCCGGTGTTGCTCCGAAAACGGCAGAAAGCAAGCCTTCAGATGAAAATTTCTTCAGAGAAAAACTTTCTAAACTCGGTAATACTCCCTTTATCTTAAAAGAAATAAAATGCGATATCGGAGAGAATATTTTCGTTCCCGCTTCTGCTGTAAACGACATAAGAAGAAAAGCGGTTGAAGAGATTTCTGTTCTTTTAACAGAAAACAAAAAACACAGAGTAAACAAAGATGTTCTTAAAAAGGGCGGAAGATATATTCCCGAAAATCCGCCCTATATAAGAATTTCAGTTAAAAAGGCGGAACAGATTAAAGGACTTTCAGAGAATGTAAAGGAGATAGTTCTTCCCCTTTCAGAATATGAAAAGGTTGACGCTTTTGATAAAATTCTTCTCGCTCCCCCACGCTTTATCACCGACGAAAACAAGATAAGAGATACCCTTATAAAAGCAAAAGAAAAGGGATTTTCTCATGTTTACTGCAACAATATCGCTCATCTTGAAACAGCAGAAAATCTCGGACTTATCTGTCACGCAGGATTCGGAATGAACATTGCTAATTCATATTCTCTTGATATGATAAAGAATATGGGTGCTATCGATACAGAACTTTCGTTTGAAATGAAACTCTCACAGATTTCATCTCTTTCGGGCGATATAAAAAGAGGGATTATAGCATCTGGCAGACTTCCTCTGATGCTTACAAGAAATTGTCCCATAAAATCACAGGTTGGTTGTAAAAACTGCAGGAAAATCCTTATCGACAGAAAGGGAGCGAAGTTCCCCGTTTACTGTTATAATGATTACGCTGAAATTCTTAACTGTAACACCCTTTATCTTGGTGACAAAAAAGATGAAATAAGGGGCGTTGATTTTATGACTATGCTTTTTTATGACGAAACTCCCGACGAAATCAACAAGGCGATAGATAATTTTATAAACGAAAAAAATCCTCCCGCTGATTTCACAAGAGGACTTTATATGAGAGGTGTTGAATAATGAAGATAAAGCTTTTAAGAGAGGGTGCAAAAATCCCCGAAAGAGCAACAGAAGGCTCGGCAGGTTATGATTTATGTGCTTGTATCGAAAATGATATTATTCTTAAACCGCGTGAAATAAAAATCATTCCTACAGGAATTTCTGTTATGGCAGAAAAAAACACCGCCGTTATGATATATGCAAGAAGCGGACTTTCAACAAAACACGGTATCTCTCTTGCTAATGGTGTCGGTGTTGTTGACAGCGATTACAGAGGCGAAGTAGGCGTTGCACTTATAAACAACGGAACTGAAAACTTTACAATAGAAAACGGAATGAGAATAGCTCAGATGGTTATAACTCCCGTTTTAACACCCGACCTTATAGTTTCTGATGAACTTTCAGAAACAGAACGTGGCGCAGGCGGTTTCGGTTCAACGGGAAAGAAATAAGATATTAAAAAGGGCACCCATGAGGGTGCCTTTTTCTTTTTAAAATAGATATTATACTTTTTTAAAATCAAATGTAAAAACAAAAAGATCACCCGTATTTCAAGGAAACACGACGACGCCGTACTGGTGTACTGCTAGGAGTGTTGACAAAGAAAGACGGGTGAGATTTCTTATTTTTACTTTGTGAGGTTCCAGATGTCGCGTGCGTAGTCTTCTACTGCTCTGTCTGCTGAGAAGATTCCTGCGCCTGCTATGTTGTTGAGTGACATCTTGTTCCAAGCTGTTGTATCCTTATACTTTTCTGATGAGAATGCCTGTGCTCTCTGATAGTCTGCAAAGTCAGCAAGAACCATGTAAGGATCCTTATATCTGAGGCTGTTTGCAACTTCTTCGAATGTGCAACCGTTAATTCCGCGATACATTCTTTCAATAGCCGCTCTGATGATGTAGTTATCGTTGTAGTAGTTTTCAGGGTTATAGCCTGATGCCTTCTTCTGAAGAACTTCATCTTTAAGCATACCGAATGTGATGATGTTATCAGGGCCTACTGCATCACCGATTTCGATGTTAGCGCCATCGAATGTTCCGAGTGTTACGGCACCGTTGAGCATAAGCTTCATATTACCTGTTCCCGAAGCTTCTGTTCCTGCGAGAGAAATCTGTTCTGAAATATCACTTGCGGGCATGAGGATTTCTGAAAGTGTAACCTTATAGTCTTCGAGGAAGTAAACAGCAAGTTTATCCTTGATCTTATCGTTCTTTCTGATTTCTTCAGAAATAGCCCAGATCATCTTGATAATCTGTTTAGCGAGATAATATCCGGGTGCTGCCTTAGCCGCGAAGATATATGTCTTTGGTGTGAAATCCATATCGGGATTTTCAAGAAGTGCATTATACTGAGCGATGATGTTAAGAGCGTTAAGGTGCTGACGCTTATATTCATGAAGACGCTTAACCTGAACGTCGAAGATGCTGTCTGTATTGAGAACAACACCTGAATGCTGTTTGATGTATTTCGCGAAAGTTTCCTTATTCTGCTTCTTAACCTTAGCGAGCTTATTGAGAACCTGTGTGTCGTTTTCAAATACACAGAACTTCTTGAGTTCAGAAGCGTCCTTGAGGAACTTATCGCCGATTGTTTCAGTAAGAAGCTTTGTAAGGCCAGGGTTAGACTGATGAAGCCATCTTCTGTAAGCGATACCGTTTGTAACGTTCTTGAACTTATGAGGTGTATCAATGTATTCGTTATTGAAAACTTCGTGCTTGATGATTTCAGAATGGAGCTTTGATACGCCGTTTACGCTGTGTGATGCATCAAGACAGAGGTTAGCCATATGAATCTGGTTGTTCTGAATGATAGACATTCTTGAAACTCTGCCTGCGTCGCCTGTTCTTTCCATAAGAGCAGAGCAGTATCTCTGGTTGATTTCGCAGATGATTGAGTAGATACGGGGAATAACTTCCTTAACGAGATTCTGATCCCATTTTTCGAGAGCTTCCGCCATAACTGTGTGGTTTGTATATGCGAATGTGTTTCTTACGATATGCCAAGCTTTGTTCCAGCTATAACCGCAATCATCGAGAAGAATTCTCATGAGTTCGGGGATAGCGAGTGTGGGGTGTGTATCGTTGATATGTATAGCAACCTTTTCGTGAAGGTTATCGAGTGTTCCGTAAACGCTCATATGATGGTTTACAATGTCACCCACAGAAGCGGCACAAAGGAAATACTGCTGACGAAGACGGAGTGATTTTCCTTCTAAATGGTTATCGTTGGGGTAAAGAACCTTTGAGATAGCCTGAGCCATGCTGTTCTGACCGAGAGCCTTGGCATAATCACCCTGATTGAACATAGCCATATCGAATGAAGGAGATTTTGCCTGCCAGAGTCTTAAAACAGAAACTGCTTCTGAATCATAACCTGAAACATACATATCATAAGGAACAGCGAGAACTGTTGAGTAGTCAACATGTGAAACATGGTGATACTGATTATCCCAGTATTCGTTGAGTTTTCCGTCGAAATGGATTTCAACAGCCTTATCGAGCTTGGGAACAAGCCATACCTGACCGCCGGGAAGCCAGTTATCAGGAAGTTCTGTCTGCCAGCCGTTTTCGATTTTCTGGCGGAAGATACCATATTCATAACAGATTGAATAACCCATACCTGCATAGCCCTGTGTTGCAAGCCCATCGAGGTAACAAGCCGCAAGACGACCGAGACCGCCGTTTCCAAGGCCAGCGTCGGGTTCGTATTCATAGATATTGTCAAGCTTGATGCCGTATTCTTTTAAAACATCACGAACTTCGTTCTGAATGCCGAGGTTATAGAGTGATGTCTTTAAAGAACGACCCATAAGAAATTCCATTGAGAGATAGTGAATCTGTTTTTTACCTTCTGAATGGACTTTGTTCATAAACTTTCTGCGTTTTCTTCTGAGGTGTGAAACAACTACTGATGCGAGTGCTTCATACACCTGCTTATCTGAGGCTTCGTTGGGTTCGAGGTTATAATCCATCTGAACCTTCTGAAGAAACTCCTCCTTGAGCTGCTTTTTAGTAAGTTCTGCCATTATGTTAACCACCTATCATATATATAAAAATATTTATGCAACAAACATTATACACCAAACCCCCGTTTTTTTCAATAAGAAAACGATACCAACAACAGAAAATCGGGAATATAGCACATTTTTTTCAGATTTTTTACCATTTCATAGTCAAATAGACTTAAAATCACACTCTTTTTCTTATTCTGAATAAAGTTGAAACACCTACAACGCCAAGGGCAACCGCCGCGGCGATACCGAATGAACGGAGCAGATTTTCGAAAAATAGCTCTGAATTATTCGTTGTGAAATAAAGCATTGTATCGTAAATAAGTTTTCCGGGGACGAGTGGAATAAGTCCTGTTACAAGATAGACTGTAACGGGGGTTTTATTTACCCTTGCAAAGATTTCGCAGTATATTGTCATAACAGCTGCCGCGAAAAGATAAGCGACAGTTTCGGGCTGTGGCACAAAATATTCCGCCAAAATAAAAGCACTATGCGAAACAACACCCGCAAGGCAGGAGAATATGAGGTTTTTTCCCTTTATTCCGAAAATAACGGCGAATGCCAGTGATGAAAGAGCAACAGATACAAAATCGAGAAAAATATTCATATAAGTGCCCCCTTTGCAAAGAAAACAACGGCAACGCCTATCGCTATTCCCGAAGCTGTCAGTATTGCTTCTGAAAGACCTGAAATCCCCGAAAGATAATCCTCTGACATAAAATCACGCATACAGTTTGTAAGCGCTATTCCGGGAACAAGGGTTATGAGTGCCCCTGTCATCGCGATATCAGAATGCATACAGAATCCGAAAAAAGATGAAAGAGAGGTTATAACAGCTATCAGAGCGGCGGCAATTATACTTGTGAAAAAGTTATTGAAACGCTGTTTTTCAAGGAAGAAAAGAATTATTCTTGTTATCGCCGCTGAAAAAAGAGCAGTTAACATATCGCCTATACTTCCGCCTAATGAGAGAGAATATGAAAGTCCCACTGCGGCAAAAGCTATTGTTTCTGCCAGAAGACCCGAACCCTTTTCTTTTCTTATCTTTTCAAGTTCTTTTCTCGCAACATAAATATCGGGCTTTGTTTCACATATCTTTCTTGAAAGTGCATTTAAAAGCTCTAATCTGTGAAGATTTGTGTCCTTACCCTTTATACGCATTGTTTTGGTGAGTGGTTCACCGTCTTTTTCAGAAACGGTTGCAACGATATTGACATGCGTTGCCGAAACCGAACATGAATCATATCCATAAGATTTAAGGATAAGTTCCATAGTTTCTTCAACCCTTCTTATTTCAGCACCGCAATATAAAAGTTCGGCGCCCATATCAACGGCAAAAGAAAGCGTTGTTCCTTTCATAGAAATCCTCCGTATTTAAAAAGACAACAAAGGCTTTTTGTTCCTTTGTTGTCTTTGTGTCTTAAAATTATTCAGCCTTGACTTTATCTGATGAGATGATAACGGATACTGTTCCGAATGGGAAGCAGATAGGCATAGCAAACATTGAGCCCTTTGTAGAAAGCTCTACGCTTTCCTTTGAAATCTGGGGTTCAAGCTGAAGTTCGATCTGCTTGTTGTTTGACATATTTACTGTGAAAAGTCCGTTATGTAAATTTAAAAATTCAGCAACAGATTCTCTTGCGAGTTCATCAAAGCTATTGAGTTCTTCATGAGAATATCTCTTTGCGAATTCAATCATAGTAGCTTCGGGACCTTCAATAGCTGTGAATACTTCGCCCTTTCCGTTTACCATCTGATAGGAGATTTTTTCTGCCTTATAAGATGTTGTTGCTTCGGGAGCGAGAGGAATAAAATCATCGCCTATGAAACGAATGATATTCTTGAAAACGAGTGATGTGTATTCTGTAAAGAATTCAACATCTGAATCGAATGTGTTGAAAATATAGAAATTACGGATGATTGTGTCGATTTTGCGGTTCTGGTCATCTGTAAAATCTCTTTCTTCGATAAGGTTGTTTTCTTTATATTTAGCAAGAGCATTTGCAAACTGTTCGTTTGTGAGGTAGCCCTTGTCAACAAGTGCCTGTCCGATAACGAGATGAGCCTGTTTCTGATTTGAAAGAAGAGTTTCAACCTGTGATTCTGTCATATATCCCTTATCAACGGCGATATCACCGAATCTTTTATCCATTCTCTGCTGTTCGGCATGAACTTCGTCAACCTGTGCTGCTGTCATATATCCTGCGTTGATAGCAAGAACACCGAGTTTAGCACGGGCGAATTTCTGCATTTCGAGAGCTTCTATAAGCTGCTGTTTTGTAACGAGTTTTTCGTTGAAGAGATAGTTTCCGAAAAATTGTGTAAACATAATGGGTTACTTCCTTTCGGCGATTTTTTCGATGATTTTTGTAACATCGTCAAAGTTTACGGGTTTCTGTAAAAATTCATAAGCACCTGCTGCGATAGCAATTTTAAGGTTATCCTGTGTGCCTACTGATGAAGCCATAACAACCTTTGCCGATGAATCATATGCGAGAATATCGATAAGAGCTTCAACACCGCTCTTTTCAGGCATAACTATATCCATAAAAACAACATCGGGCTTGTTTGCTTTATAAACATCAACAGCCTCGTTGCCGTTTACTGCTTCAAAAACAGTTGTGATTCCGAGTGATGCGAGATGATCTTTCATCTTCTTTCTTACAAGAACCGAGTCATCACTGATCTGAACTTTAATATCCTTGATTTCCATAATATCTCTCCTCACTTTCAAAGTGTCAAATATACATTCCTATTTTATATTATATTTATAAGGATTTCAATAGATTTTAAAAATATTCAACAAAAACACTCAATCACGCCACTATTTTTTGTTAAAAAAATACAACAGTTTTCCGAAATTGTTTGTTTTTGCGATAAAGATATGTTGCAAAAATATCTGAAATATGGTAAACTCATTTTGTAAAAC
This sequence comes from uncultured Clostridia bacterium, assembly GCA_937901465.1. GTDB lineage: Bacteria > Bacillota > Clostridia > Oscillospirales > Ruminococcaceae > RGIG4131. Next base: position 12,119 of record CALGTU010000205.1, read on the forward strand.
AATAAAAGGAGAAAATTTATATGGCAAACTGGGTAAACAGTTCGGTTTTTTATCACATCTACCCCTTGGGATTCTGCGGTGCACCCATGCTCAACGCAGGTGGTGAACCCGTTAACAGAATAAAGAAGATTTCAGAATGGATTCCCCATATCAAAGAAGGGAATTTCAATGCTTTATATTTAGGCCCCGTTTTTGAAAGTTCGGTTCATGGTTATGATACAAAAGACTACCGCGTTATCGACAGAAGACTCGGAACAAACGACGATTTCAAAGCGCTTTGCAAAGAACTTCACGAAAACGGAATAAAGATAGTTTTAGACGGCGTTTTCAATCATGTAGGACGCGATTTCTTCGCTTTCAAGGATTTACAGGAAAACGAATATACATCAAAGTATAAAGACTGGTTTTATGTCAACTTTTCGGGAACAAGCCCCTATAACGACCCGTTCTCATATGAAGGCTGGCAGGGACATTATAACCTCGTTAAACTCAACATCTCTAATCCCGAAGTTGCGGATTATATTTTGAAGAGCGTTGAAATGTGGATGGACGAATTCGGTATCGACGGTCTTCGTCTTGACGCTGCTGATTGCGTTGACCTTGAATTTTTCAAGAAACTCCGTAGCTTTACAAAATCCAAAAACCCTGATTTCTGGCTTATGGGTGAAATTATCCATGGTGACTATACAAAATGGGCAAATAACGATGTTTTGGACAGCGTTACAAACTATGAATGTCAGAAGGGTATCTATTCATCACATAACGATAAGAACTATTTCGAAATTTCATATTCGCTCAACAGACAGTTCGGTAACGGCGGTATTTATAAGAATTTAACCCTTTACAGCTTTGTTGACAACCACGATGTAAACAGACTTGCATCATTCCTCAAACGTCCCGAATACCTTAAAAACTGCTATACTCTCATGTATACTATGCCCGGTGTTCCCTCGGTTTATTACGGAAGTGAATGGGGCATAAAGGGAGAGAGAACTTCAGCTTCAGACGCTGTTCTTCGCCCCTCTTTAGAGCTTGATAACATTCCCGATGCCGATATGGAACTTTTCGCTCACATAAAGGAACTCGGAAGACTTCATGCCGAACTCTTACCCGTTCAGGTAGGCGATTATGAAAATATCGTTATCAGAAACGAACAGCTTGTATTCAAGAGAAGTTGTGCATCAGGCTCGGTTTATGTTGCTTTGAACCTTGCCGACCACGATGCAGAAGTAGGCTTCAATATGAATGGCGCCTGCCTTGTTGACAGACTCGCAGGCGATAAGCAGTATCTTCCCAAAAACAATTATGTTTCTATTAATATGCCTCCATTCTCATCTATGATTTTAGAAGAAGGAAACGCAGCCAAGGTTGCTCCTCAGGTTGAAGAACAGGGCATTTTAATCGGAAGAATGTATAAACATTTCAAAGGCAATACATATATCGTTATCGCTATCGGAAAAGATTCAGAAACAATGGAAGATGTTGTTATCTATCAGGAACCCGCAGGCGAAAAGAAAGTATGGGTACGCCCGCTTTCGATGTTCTCTGAAGAGATAGAAAGAGATGGCAGAAGATTCAAGAGATTCACACTTATCGACTGATAAAAGGAGAGAAGAAAAATGTCTGAAAAGATAAAACCTTATCGCAGCACATTACATTTTCCCGAATGCAGAAGAAAAATGAAGATATGCAAAATAGCAACATTTTTCCCTATTGCTGTTGTTGCTCTCAATATAGTTATCGGAACGATAGCCATTCTGATAAAAGGCGGAATTTCTATTGTAAATGACGACGCAAACTATCTTTTCGGAACTCTCGTTATGTGGTCGGTTTTAACGGCTATCCCCTCCGCCTGTATTATTACAGGATACAGAATCCTCTGCGTTCCCGCAGGGTTGTCGTTTGCTCTGATGGCAGCGTTTGTAGAAAATACCGCACTTATGATAGGTGCTTTTTTCGGAGTAATGTCATGCGTTATCGCTTTCTATTATATATGCGAAATGAACGACCTTAAAAACACTTATGGATATCCGAGTTTCCGTGAGGATTGTGAGTTTGAATACCTTCGAACAACAAAATCCATAATAGACCAGGAAAAAGAACGACTCGGCGAAACTGCACAAACCGAAGAAAAAGAAGCTGAAGAATCAGAAAATGATTCTATGGAAGAAAAAGAAGAAACCGCCGAAGATTCTGAAGAATAAAATATAACCGTATAGAAATAATCAAGGGTAACGAGTTTATAGCTCGTTACCCTTGATTTGTTTATTGCATATTGGCAAAGAGGCTCTCCTTTTTTATATCTTTATAATGGCATAAATTCTCATTAAATGTGCATATTAAGACATATGGGAGGGGATTTTATGTCGGCGAAGAATATAAAAAGCATTGTTCTGACCGCTTTTCTTATAACGCTTATAATCTTCTGTTTCTGGAGATATGACGACGTTTTTTTACTTATAAAAACACTTCTTCTTTCTCTCAGACCTGTTATTATAGGGTTAGGGTTTGCTTTTCTTATAAATTCATTTGCAATAAAGGTTATGAAGTTCTGGCGCGCGGATAAAATTCCCGAAAAAATCGCCTGGATAATTTCTTCGCTGATAGTTTATATCGCATTTACAGGCATTTTTTCATTGGCACTCTATTTTGTAATCCCAAGCCTTATTGAAAGTGTAAAACAGTTCTTTACAGATTTTGACTCTTATTATCAGCGTTTTTCTGAAACTTTAAAAGAGCTTCCGTTTTTAAACTTCATAGAAAAACTTCTCCCCTCTGCCGAAAAGATAAGGGATTATATCCCGAAAGCGTTTTCAGCGTTTTCTGATACTTTAGGCGGAATTGCAAAGGTTTTTGCCGATACACTTATAGGCTTTGCGGTTTCTTTTTATTTTGTTTTAGGGAAAGAATCTTTCAAAGAGGGTGCTAAAAAACTGGCAACAGCTTTTCTTCCCGAAAAGATATATATAAAGGGCGAGGATTTATATTCGACATCCGTTAAAACCTTTTCGGGATTTTTAAGCGGTCAGCTGACAGATTCTTTCATTATGGGAATTTTATGCTTTATCGGAATGGCAATTCTGGGATTTCCATATCCTTTGCTTATAAGTTCGATAATAGGTTTTACAAATATAATACCCGTTTTCGGTCCTGTTATGGGAACGATTCCCTCAGCTCTGATTCTTCTTTTTGCCGACCCTATGAGCGCTATATGGTTTATAGTTTTCATTCTGATTTTACAGCAGATTGAAGCACAGCTTATCTATCCGAGGGTTGTCGGAACTTCTGTCGGTCTTAAACCTTTCTGGACACTTTTTGCCATAATTGTAGGCGGAGGACTTTTCGGAATATGGGGAATGATTATCGGAATCCCACTTTTATCTGTTATTCAAAGCGAGATTATGAAGCACGCAGATACGCATAAATTCGGCGTTTTTGTCGAAAAATGCGATAAATAAACCTTGATTTCGGGATAACCTTGTGATATGATAAAAATATGGAAAAAATTAGTAATTCTTTGGAGGTAATCCCGAATGACAACGAAAACAAAAATACTTTTATGTGAAAACGGAATAAACGGCGAATCCGTTTCGGCAACAGCGCTCAAGAACAATGGCTTTATCGTTACAACAAGACAGAAAAACGGCAACGACGCTATCGAAGCAATAAAAGACGAACGTCCTGATATCGTTATTGTTGATGCAGAAATGCAGGGTGCTAACGCTGAAAGTGTTATAAACAGAGTTAAGGCAGATATGATTGTTCCGCCAAAGTTCATTGTTATAACATCTTACGGGCAGATTGAAGAAGAGGAAAAACTTATGAGAATAGGTGCTACCGAGGTTATAAAAAAGCCTTTCGGTGTTCAGACGCTTGTTGAAAAAGCCATGGCTGTAAGCAAGGAAATAAACGAACAGAAAGACGATATCAATATGGAAGTTATCGTTACAGAAATCATTCATCAGATAGGCGTTCCCGCACATATAAAGGGGTATCATTATCTTCGTGAAGCGATAGTTATTTCTGTTTATGATGAAGAGATGCTTGAAAGCGTTACAAAAATTCTTTACCCAACGGTTGCAAAGCGATTTGACACAACATCGTCAAGAGTTGAAAGAGCAATCCGCCATGCGATTGAAATTGCCTGGGACAGAGGCGATGTTGACACGCTCAATTCTTATTTCGGATATACAGTAAATACAGGCAAGGGCAAACCTACAAACAGTGAATTCATAGCGCTTATTTCAGATAAACTCCGTCTTCGTTATAAAAAGGAAATCGCCGTTTCAGAAAAACGCTTTGCGGTAAACAGATAATAAAAAAGCACCCCTTGGGGTGCTTTTAATTTTATGCATTCTTCTTGTTTTTCTTTCTTGTCTGCCAGAGAATCCAGAGGGGACAAACAACAAACATTGTTGAGTAAACACCTGAAATCATACCGAAGATAAGAGGAGTTGAGAATGAAAGGATTGATGAAATTCCGTAAACCGAACCGACAATCGAAACACATATCATAGCAGTAACTGTTGTGATTGTTGTGTTGATTGTTCTCTGAATACATTCATTAAGGCTTCTGTTTACGATTTCAACGATATCGCCTCTCTTACCTGCGAGTTTCTTGTTTTCACGGATTCTGTCGTAAACAACGATTGTGTCGTTGATTGAATAACCGAGAACTGTAAGAACAACCGCCATGAAGTTTGCGTTGATTTCATATCCGAAGAGAACAAACGCGCCGAAAACGATGATAACATCATGGATAAGACCGATGATTGCGAAAACACCCGCTGACCAACCGCTTACTGCCTTGAATCTGAAAGCGATATAGATTATTGTTACAAGGAATGCAAGACCGATAGCCACCATACATTTAACGAAGAATTCTTTACCTGCCGTTGGCTTTACGTCACTTGACGAGATAAGGTCGAGCCCGTTTTCTGCGTATTTTTCTTTGAGTGTGTTTGTAAGTTCAAACTGCTTATCGGCTGTGAGGCCTTCGTTTGAAGCAAGAGAAACATTCATTGTCTTGCTTTTTGTTGCAAAATCTTCACCGATTGTTACAATCGCTGTTGTTTTTGCTATTTTTTCAACATCGGATTTGAACTGTGTATCGCTGATTTCACCATTATAAATGTAGGTGAGGATTGTTCCTCCCTTGAAGTTGATTGAAAGGTCAACCCCGAAAATTGCTGTTGCTATAGCTACGAGTGCTATAAGCACACCTGAAAGTGTGAGGAAGATTTTCTTCTTTCCTAAAAAATCAAAATTCTTATTCTTCATTTCTCTTCACACCTCCAAAGAAAACAGGATTGCGTAACGCCTTGAACTTTGAAAGCGAAACGAGCATAAGTCTTGAAGCGGTTACAGCCATAACGAAGTTGAGGATGATACCTGCTATAAGTGTAAAGCCGAGTGAATAAACTGTTCCTTCTGTTGAAGCACCGAACCAACGGAATATAGGACTTAAGATTGTAGCAAAGAAACTGTCTGAAACGCCGAACGCGCCCATAAGTATTACTGCTACGAATACTACTGTGATGTTACTGTCGAAGATTGCTGTAAAGCCCTTGTCATAAGCTACTGAAAGTGCACCGTCGATTGTTTTTCCTGCTCTGAGTTCTTCTTTGATTCTTTCGTTTGTGATGATGTTTGCGTCAACGCCCATACCAACCGAAAGAATGATACCTGCGATACCGGGAACTGTGAGTGTTGAGCCATTCATGAATCCGAAAAAGCCTGTTACCGCACATATCATACCTGCAACCTGTCCTAAAAGACCGATTGAAGCAACCGCACCGGGAAGTCTGTAAACGCAGATCATGAAGATACAGATAAGAACGAATGCGATAGCACCTGCGAGTGCCATTGCGTCTCTTGCGCCAAGACCGAGTGTTGGTGAGATTGTTGAGAATGAAGATGTTTCAAGCTTAAAAGGAAGAGCACCTGAATTGATTTTGTTTGCGAGTGCTGTTGCGCTTTCTGCTGTGAAAGAACCTGAGATAGTTGCGTTTCCGCCTGCTATGGGTTCGTTTACGTTAGGAGCGGAAATCATTGTTTCGTCCATCCAGATTGAGAGAGGTTCTCCTGTTGAATAAGCTCTCTTTGTGGCTTCATAGAATTTATCCTTGCCTGTTTCTGAAAGTGCAAGGTTTACTACATAACGTCCATCATTGTCAAGACCGGGAACAGCCTGCTGAACATCGCCACCCTGAAGAAGAATTTCTTCTGTTATTCCTGTGGGATAACCGGCGTCGTCGGTTTCTGTTCCGAGACGGAATGTTAAAAGCGCTGTTTCACCGATTTCCTTAACAGCCTGTTCGGGATCGAAGTTTTCTTCGCCTGACTGCCAGGGGAATCTTACGATGATTCTCTGGTTGTTATAGTCTGTATAACATTCAGAGTCTGTAATACCTAAGGTTACAAGTCTCTGATTGATGGTTGCTGTAGCAGCGTCCATCTGTTCGGGTGTTGCGTCTATTCCTTCAGGGGGAGTGAATGTAACGTCAACCCCTCCTCTGATATCAATTCCCCAACGGATATCGTTAAGGTTCTTGACATATTTTGTCTGAACATCACCATACTGATAGGTAAGCCCTGTTACCTGGACTACTGTAAAGAGCATGATGAAGATGAATACGATGAAAAATACGGGTTTTCCAACTCTTTTCACAGTTCTCTGCCTCCTGTTGATTTTTTTGCGACTTTCACTATACAAAAGTCAAAGCATACCCTATCATTATATAGCATTTCCTTATAATTGTCAAATATTTTCTTTTTTAAAAAACGCCGTTCCCTGTTCTTATGAATATTGATTTTAAGCCCTTCTTGTGATATACTGAAAAAAGTATATGAAAAAGGAGGGGAACCTTTTGGACGAAATTTTAATAACCGCCCGTGATATAGGCAAAAAGATAAAGAAAAGAAAGAAGGGCTCTTCTCTTTTTAAGCCCGAATATGAAGAGATTACAATACTTTCAGGGGTAAATCTTGATGTAAATAAAGGCGAATGTGTTGTTGTCATAGGAGAAAGCGGAGCGGGAAAAACTCTTCTTTTAGATATCCTTTCGGGAAAAGACAAAGAATTTACAGGTGAACTTTCGCTCTCATCTTCTGCTTATATAAACGAAATGATAAAAAAGCTATCTCCTCGTATGACAGGAGAAAAGAACATTTTAAATATTCTTTCTTCGTTCGGAATAAAGAAAAAAGACGCGATTTCTGTTTACGATAAAATAGCCGTTTTTTCAGAACTTGATGAAAAACTCGAAAAACCTGTTCGCGAATATTCCTATGGAATGAAAATGCGTCTTGTTTTTTCTGCGGTTGCTTTTACAGGTGCAAATCTTATCATAATAGACGATATGCCCTCGGCTTTTGACAGAATTTTTATGAGAAAAGTTATCGATAAAATTGATGAACTTCGTCTTATGGGAAAAAGCTTTGTTTTTTCGGATAATACTGTAAATCTTCCGCTCTCACTTTCGGCAAAAACCGTTTCTATGGAAAACGGAAAGATGATTTCTATGGGAAATTCAACCGAAGAAACAACCCGCTTTTTAGAAAAAGCTCTTTCTGAAAGAGGAAGAAAAATAACAGAATTTTTTGAAAGACAACCGCTTTCTGAGCGTGAACTTTCACGCTGGGGAAATCAGAATATAGAAATAATAGGCGTTGACCTTTTTTCAGGAAACGGCAAGAAATGCTATGATTTCGACCCCGAGGGAAGAATGGTTATAAGAATAGAATACAAAATAAACCGACCTGTTTCTGATATAGGATTTTCTGTCGGAATTTTCGGTTCTGACGGAGTATGCCGTTATTTCACAGATACATATATAGATGAAGTTTTGGTTGATATAAAACAAAGAGGAAGAATTTCTCTTATTTTAGAACGCTCGGGACTTTTAGAAAATTCATACCGCATAGATGTTGCCGCACACGACAAGGCGGGATTGCCCTATGATTATGTTTTGGGAATAGCAAAATTCAAGACATCTTCGCCCATAAGCGACAGAGGAATGTATCGTCCTTTACACCGCTGGGAAAACGACTGAGGTAAAGATAAAAATGTCAGAAAAGAAATTTGAAAAAATATCAGAAAAACTTTCCCTTGCTGTTTCAGATGAACATTCTTTCGGAACAGACGCTTTTCTTCTCGCGTCGTTTTCAATGCCGCGAAGAAAAGATATGGTCTGTGATTTAGGAACAGGCTGTGGAATAATCCCCTTTCTGATGAAAAAGGGATTTTCGCCTAAAGTAATCTATGCCGTTGATATTCAGGAAAACGCCATAAATCTTTTAAAAGAAAGTATCAAGGTTTCAGATGCAGATGACATTATCCCCATATGTGCCGACCTTAAAACCTTATGGGATGACGCACCTTTGGGAAAGCTTGATATAGTATCCTGCAATCCGCCTTATAAAGTTTCGGGTGCGGGGATAGAAAGTGAACTTACGGCACATAAAATCGCAAGGCACGAAATTCTTTGCAACATAGATGATGTATGCAGAGCGGGAGCAAAACTTCTGAAATTCGGTGGAAAGTTATGCATATGCAATCGTCCCGAAAGGCTTTCAGATGTTATCTTTGCGATGAAAAATAACGGCATTGAGCCAAAGACAATAAGGTTTGTAAGCAAAACCCCCGATGACGCTCCCTGGCTTTTTTTAATCGAGGGCAGAAAGGGCGGAAAACCTTTTATGAATGTTATGAAAAACCTTTATATAAAAGACGAAAACGGAAATTTCTCAGAAGAGATGATGTCGATTTATGAGAGAGAATTCAAGGAGGAAGAGTAATGTCGGGAAAGCTTTATGTTGTGGGAACCCCCATAGGAAACCTTTCGGATATGACTCCGCGTGCTTTAGAAATTCTTTCTTCGGTTGATTTTATCGCCGCTGAAGATACAAGAGTTACTTTAAAACTTCTCAACTGTTTTGAAATAAAAAACTCACTTATGAGTTATCATAAATTCAGTGATGATTCTGTCGCAGAAAAAATATGTATGAGGATTTTATCGGGTGAAGACTGCGCTATAGTTACCGATGCGGGAATGCCCTGTGTTTCAGACCCCGGTGAAGAACTTGTTAAAAAAGCCTATGAAATGGGGATTGAGGTTTCTGTTATCCCAGGTGTTTCGGCGGCTATATCGGCTCTCGCTATAAGTGGGCTTGATACCGCGCGTTTTGCTTTTGAGGGATTTTTACCCGTCAACAAAAAGCAGAGAAAAGAAATTCTTTCAAAGCTCTCTACTGATACTCACACCCTTATTTTCTATGAGGCTCCACACAAACTGACAGATACCCTTTCGGATTTATATGAAATTTTCGGCGACAGAAAAATCTCTTTATGCAGAGAACTTACAAAGCTCCACGAAGAAGTTATAAGAACAACTCTTTCTGAGGCGGTTTCTCTTTATGATGACGAAAAGAAACCGAGGGGCGAATATGTTCTTATAATTGAGGGGGCTTCTGAAAAAGATTTAAAGGAAGATTTTTCAATAGAAGACGCAGCAGAAATCGCAAGAAAAAATATCGCAGACGGAATGAAACCTACTGACGCTTGTAAACTTGCGGCAAAGAAAACGAGTTTTTCAAAAGGTGAAATTTATTCTTTGATTTCATCAGATAAGACATAATTTAATAAAAAAGGAATAAAACACCTCCCTTATGTTAAAACTACATTCGGAGGTGTTTTTCTATGAAAAAATACAATTCGTCAAAAATAAATTTATTCAAAGGAAAAGGTTTTATCATTTCGGTTACTGCTTGTGCGGCGGTTGTTGCGGCGGCAGGTTTTATTACCTATAACGAAACGGCAAAAAGTCTTGAAAATCAGTTATCGGTTGAAAGAACAACCGAATCAACGCAGAAAATACCCTCTTATGAAGAAATCAAAGAGGCAAACAAGGAAAAGAAAGATGTTGTAAAAGAAACGACCGCAAAAACAGAGGTTCCCAAAGAAGCAACAGAAGTTAAAATCAGCGTTGCACCAAGCGTTAAACAGAAATTTGTCTATCCCATAGCGGCTGAAGTTATCATTCCTTTCAGTGAGGGTGAACTTGTTAAATCAAAGACTCTCAACTGTTGGAAAACTCACGATGGGGTTGATATAAAGGCTGAAAACGGAACTCCCGTTTCGGCAATGACTTCGGGCAGGGTTGTTTCTGTAAAAGACGACGCTTTATGGGGAGTTTCAATTATAATCGACCACGGAAACGGTATTGAGGGGCATTACTACGGGCTCGCCAAGAATGTAAATGTAAAGCCCGACCAGATGGTAGCATCGGGTGAAATCATAGGTGTTGCAGGAAACACAGCGGAATGCGAAACCGCAGAAGAACCGCATATCCATTTCGGCGTTAAGAACAATGGTGAATGGATAAATCCTATCGACTATATCAGAGCGAATATATAAAGAAAGGACACCAAGGGGAGCCCCCTCGGGCACTACCAATAGCGAACTATTTTAAATCGTATGAAAAGTTGCGTATTTCTACGCAACTTTTTCTTTTTTGCCATTGGTAACGGTAGAAGTAAGAATACCGAATCTGAAAATGATTTCTATTTTCTGCGTTCTGTGTCCCGATGACTTGTCCGGCGCATAAACTATAATCTTTTCAATGAACTCATGCATAATTTCGGGGGTGAGTTCCTGAATATCCGTGTATTTCTTCGCAATGCCCACAAATTTCCTTGTATCAGAAGATTGCTTCTCTCTTTCAGAAATAAAACTTTCAAGCAAAGCAATTTCTTCTTTCAGTTCCTTCTGTTCGACTTCGTAACTTTTAATCATGTTACTGAACATTTCGTCTGAAATCTTACCGAGAACATTATCTTCATAAAGCCTTTTAAATATTTTTTCGATTTCAGAAACCCTGTAGGTCTTCTTATCGAGTTTTGATTTTGCCGTTCTCAGTTCAGAAGAAATCTTCTTTTCAGAACTTTCCGTTGCGAGTTTAATAAACTTTTCTTCGTCTTCCGCTACAAAAGAAGCGACTTTTCTGATTTCTGAAAGTACAATCTCATTGAGGACATCCGTTCTTATGTAATGCGATGAACATTTATCCGTGTTTTTGGAGTAAACGGCACACTTCATATTTTCGTGGCAATTTCGAGACCTGCAAAGATACATTTTGCTTCCGCAATCCGAACAATATACCATTCCCGAAAAAGGATTTACTTCTTTGCATCTCTGTGGTCTGCGTTTGTTCTTTCTGAGTTCTTGAACCAAATCAAAATCCTTTTGCGAAATAATCGCAGGGTGAGTGTTTTCGAATATCATCCATTCGGATTCGGGGAGTAGTATGGTTTTCTTTTCCTTGTAGGATTTTCTTTTCGTTCTGAAATTTACCGTATGACCGAGATACTCTTTTCTTTCAAGGATAGCAGCGATAGTTTTTTCACACCATTTTGTAGGATTATCGGGATTTCTGAAATTTGCATAGCCTTTTGAGATTGCGTGTGCCGATGGGATGAGAATTTTATCTTTCGTCAGTATTCCCGCAATCTGTGAAGGCCCGTATCCTTCTATGCAGAGTCTGAATATCCTCTTTACAACTTCTGTCGCTTCTTCGTCTACTTCCCATACATATTTGTTTGATTCGGATTTTTTGTATCCATAAGGCGGATTTGTAGTGAGAGGTTTTCCCGATTTACCTTTTGCTTTGAAAACAGCTATTACCTTCTTACTGCAATCACGGGAGTGGTATTCGTTGAAAAGATTTTTAAAAGGCATAATCTCATTATCTTCTTTGTTTGTATCAACATTATCATTTATTGCGATATACCTTACATTGTAATCAGGAAAGATAATTTCAATATATTCGCCTGTCCTTATGTGGTTTCTTCCGAGTCTTGAAAGGTCTTTCGTAATAACTGTCGATACTTTGCCCGATTTTATGTCATCAAGCATACTGATAAAGCCGGGGCGATTGAAGTTTGTTCCGCTGTATCCGTCATCAATATAGAATACAGTATTCTTGAAACCATTGTCATTGGCATACCTTTTAAGAATGTCTTTCTGGTTTTTAATACTGTTGCTGTCTCCTACGAGTTCGTCATCACGGGAAAGACGACAATAAAGTGCTGTGATTGTGTTGTCTTGTAACATAGATGCTCCTTTCCGACAACATACGACTAATGTGAGTCTATAATAGCATCATAAAAGCCGTTTGTCTACGTTTTTTGAGATTCAATTTCTTTTTCAATAAGATCGCATATTACGTCTTCTGCTGTTTCCTTGCTGTTATCGTTGAACTTTATCTCAACGATATAGGTAGTATTACCTATTACATAAAGGGATGATGTCTCATAAAGAACGGATTTTTCAGTCTTTCGCATATATAAAGTCCTCCTTTCGTGAAAAATTGAAAAATTCAGAATTTCCTTTTTCACGAACGGATTTCCTTTATGATTTGAATATATAAAAAAATAAAAATAAATTTTTTTAAATTTTTATCCGTTTTTTCAGAAAAACGATGTTATAGTTATATTGGGGTAGTGTTTCTCTTTTAAAGCAGAAAGGAAACAAGTATCATAAGATGCCCCTTTTCTACAGAAAGACAACCTATGTTTTCTTTCTTGCTTCAGGCAGAAAAAAAGAAGCGTTTTTAAAAAACGCTTCTTTTAAAATAATTTGTTGATGATTCGCCTTGATTCTAATTGGGTAACCTGTAAAATTGACTTACTCTAATACAATGCTTCATACAGAAAGTATATCACTAAACATTGTTATTATGTTATGATTTTAAATTTTTAAACATTATCACAGGAATCTGAAATATTCTCATTTATCGCATCAATTCTATACTTTACCATATAAATTGCCAATAATGTCAATCTAAAAGCAAAACAAACACTTTTACCACTTATGTAAGCTCTGCCGTGTAAACATTCATTTCTTATGTTTAGAGAATTTCCGTTATACATAAAATGATATACAAATAATAAATCAGGAACATTTTCAAAACTTCCCAACTCTTTATATACTTCTTGTAATATTTCACGCAATACAGAACTGGAGTCCTTATATTTCATAAAGTCTGATACTCGCTCTTTGAAAGATACTATTCCTAACAAGGATGCCAACTCTCGTATCTTTATTTCTAACATAGGAAATAGTTGTGTCAAATGGGCTACAGTTATATTATTATCATAAGGAATCAAATCATATCCTGCTTCTTGTTGTAACAACTGATATATTTGCTCTTCTTCCTTAAACACTGAGGCCATAATTTGTGCGGATTCTTGATATTTTTTATGTATTGCCATAACATATTTATCTGTATCAAGTATATTTAAAAATTTATACGCTTTATCTTGACGTATTTTTTCTACGGTCTTTCTTAATATACTATCGATATCATGCTTTTCAAAATTAATGGTATCACCCTTTATTGGATACACTGGCAACAAATGCATAGTAGTAAACAAATGAAGAATAGCATGTTCTGATGCCAATTCCATTTCTTTACACATTTGTTCTTCTTCTGGTAACATGCAACTTTTTGCAGCGACTATCGGATTAATAAGTATTGCCGCATTGTACGCATCAACATTTTTTCTTGGAAAACTATTTTCATGTGTAAAAATATGTAAATTACCTACTTGTTTGCTGTAATAATTTTCTTGCCACACCTTCTGAACACGAATTATCTCAGCGCTGACTATTCTTTTACTAATCTCATTTACCGATGCATTTATATTCATAAGAAATAGCATATATTTATAAAATAACGTGGCAACCAGCAAATCCCTATCATTATTTTCTATGTACTCATAAAAATATTTACAAACCTTAATAAAATTATTTGTATCTATTCGCTTTAGTACATCTTGATTTTCCAGATACCTCATAAATGCATGTACATCCTTTACCGTATCAATCTGACAAGGTAATGCATCATAGTATTCATTTAGAATTTTTTTCTGATCCGCACTTAACGGATACTTATCTTCTCGTATCCTCTTAATAGTCGGTGCATCCGCAATTTGTTGCATCGTTTGAATTAGTCCAATATAGTCGGTTTCTTTACTAACATTCCTAAACAACTTATCTTCAAACATATACGAAATAACCACGTACGAAGAGCATCCAACCAGCTCATACATGTTTTCTGCTGTACTTACAAAATTCTTTAATAACCTGCAATGCCATAATTTAGTGTTATCTGTGGGTTCTAACTTGTGTTCTATATAAGCGATTGTTTCCAATATAAAATCTGTACTTTCATCAGAGAAATATTTTTTCATATTTTCAATAACTTCTATTGACCATAATGAACTGTCAGGCGACGCTACATCTCCATAAACTATAAAAGGGTTGAGTTTTCTATCACTTATAGAAACCTGTAACATATGAAACAAATACTCTTCCTGCCATGTCAGGTTATTATTTCTACTCTTCGACTTAAAACTTATGGCATCAGCTGATAAAAACTTGTCCCTATTCTCTTCTATAAACCCTTCTTGCACAGGATATGATACCTTATTTATATTGTCTAATAGGCACTTCTTAACAGTATCCATCCCTTCGATATTAAGACCGGATAGATATTTTTCTATCTTCTCGCAGATAAGTTCCATTGAATCAAAACAAATAATCTCCCATAAATTTCTTTGTTCAAAAATTCTCATGTCAGCAAGATATGTCGATTGATTATCTTGATTTTCTAACTTTGTAAGCCAAATAATCAGGAATAACAGCCTACCAATGTTAGTTTTTAGCGAAGTTATACAATAATCTGTGTCCACAATTCCCAAATAATATTTTGATACCATTATTATTTCTTTTAAAACTTCTGTTTCAGTAGTTAATTTCTCATCACATATCTCTGAAATCTTAACAAAATAGGAATATATATTTCCAATAGCATTATTTTTATTTAGATATTCATTCCATGAATTAATATCTGACAGATCAAAGTTTTTTTCAATACATTCCACAAACCACTGCCATTCTTGTTCTCTGGCTAACAAACCATCCATATACTTTACTTTATCTTTATGCTCTAAATAATTCATACCTCTTCTCCTTTCAAAAAATGATTTACCGCTTGTATTATATCATATCAGTTATATTTTATCAAACGAGTAAAAACTCAAATGTATAAATTTATACAAAACAGGCACTTTTTAAGCGAAAAAACGCCAAAAATCAAATTTGTTGAAAAAAATTTTTAATTGTTGAAAA
>CALGTU010000206.1 GCA_937901465.1 uncultured Clostridia bacterium
AAGCTTTGTGAACCTATTGCTATTTTTTGTGCCACGACCTCTCATCCTTTCTTTTTATTCATTACTTGTTGTTTTAAGCCCCACAAGCACTTCTTTTCCTTCAAACGCAAATCCGTATTTTAAGATATGCTCATTTGGTACTCCAAGGTCTGTAAGAAAACGACTGTACTGTTTTTGTTCTATCTGTTCAAGGGCATTTTTTAACGTATCTTCAAGACCCTTTTCGCCTCTGTTTCGTCTTATAACTTTAAACTCTATTATCAGTGCATTGTCTTCTTTTATATTTTTAGGAATAAGCATTATATCATAACGACCTGCTCCGCTCTCTCTGTTTGACTGCAGAACATATCTGTCACGAAGCTCTACAAGAAGCCCTAACACAAATCCATGATAAAATCTTTCGGGCAACTGCTTTTCATTTGTATCTTTTCCTGTATCAAATGAACTTATTATTGATATTGTGAGATCGTTCATGTATTCGTTTAAGTCTTCGATTTCTCCGTTAAGGAGCGTTTTAATGAGATCGTTGTATTTTACAGGTTTTGATGTAAACCATCTGCTTACCATGTTATTAAACATCAGCATTACTTCATGGTTTACTATTTCAAGTTCGTATATATCAAGAGTTACCGAGCTTATTTTAAGATAACCCGATGCTGACAGGAGACTCCAGACAGCATTTATATCTTCGTCAAGCTGTGAAAAAACTATATCTTCATCAAGTCTTTTCTTTATTGTTTTTCCGTTAAGCAAGTCTTCAAAGTCTGATTTTACTTCTTCATCACCCTGCATTATCAGTTTTCCTGCTAAACCGTTTGAACTTGTGTTTGACCAATAGGGTTTTAAAACTCCTTTATCGAGGAAATTTATTATTGACCATGGATTGTATACATCCTTTTCATCACCTATTGTAAAACCATCATACCAGCTTTTCACTTCATCTTTATTTGTGTACCCGAATTTATCCATAGCTTCAAATACTTCATCTTCTGTAAATCCGAAATATTTGCAATATTTTGATGACATCATTGTACATAGTTCAAGATTGTTAAGATCTGAAAAAAGTGATTCTTTGCTTACTCTTGTTATTCCGGTAAGTATCGCACGATCAAGATAAATATTTGTTTTGAATGTATTATTAAAAAGGCTTCTTATAAGTCCGGACATTTCATCCCAGTAACCGTTTATATATGCCTCTTGCAGTGGAGTATCGTATTCATCGAGAAGAACTATTACTTTATTTTTTTTATAGTGTCCGCTCAGAAAATAACACAATCGATTGATCGCATCCGGTAAATCTCTCTCGTCTATTTTCTCTAAATATTCTTCAAAGTTTTTCTTTTCGCTTTTAAGAAGTGCGGGTGATTCAAGTAAAAATGAATTGCTGACATACAATTCTCTTATTTTATTGCACATTCTATATACAGCCAATTCATAAGTTTTTTCTTTTATTCCTGCAAAACTAAAAAATATAACAGGATATTTTCCCTGTAACTCCCTGTATTTTTTATCTTTCCATATTTCAAGATTTTCAAAAAGATCGGATCGGCCTTCGTATTTGTTGCTGAAAAAGCAGTTTATCATGTCCATGTTGAGTGTTTTTCCGAATCTTCTTGGGCGGGTTATCAAGGTTACTGAGTCGTAATTTTCCCACCAGTCTTTTATTAATGGTGTTTTGTCTATAAAGAAACAGTTGTTTTCTATAATACTGCTAAAGCTTTGTGAACCTATTGCTATTTTTTGTGCCACGACCTCTCATCCTTTCTTTTGACTCCGAATTTGTAACTGAATATAGTTTAACATTTGTTTCGGATTGTGTCAAGGGGATAAGAAGGCGTGGCACTGAAGGCTTTGATATATATTTTTTTATTTGAAAATGAAACTTTTGAGTTGATTGATTTTATTGCATACCATAAAAAATGCGATCAGAAATATGCTTAGTATCCATAACAAAATGTATAACATACAGGCATATGCTTTTTTCAACGGCGACCATTTGTGCGATTCTTTATTTTTCTGACGCTTAAAGGCTTTACGTAAAGATGATATTCCCCAGATACATTCTTCTAACATTTCTGATACACCTCGCTTTATGTTGTATGAATATTTCTATGTACTCTGCTTTACTGTAGCCAGATGTCCCGGCATAGAGCCAATAATAACTTTTCTGAGATCATCGTCCCAGCAAAAATACACACGTATAAGTTCCTCCGATTTTACACCATGCTTTATATGGAGATCAAGTATATATTGTCTTCCTTCATATGTCATAGTATAATCAGATTTTCTTATTTTTATAGCCTCTTTACCGCTACTTTGAACTTCCCAGTTATTTCTCTGAGCATACATATTAAATTCATCATCAGATATCTCTTTTCGCCTGAACTTTGAATACGCTTTAAGAAAAACTATACCGTCACAAAGAATAACAATATCAAGTGCTCCGCTATATTTTTTCATCTCCGATCTCGCTCTTGGTGACACTATAAGATGTTCATGAAAATTTTCTTCTATCCAGTCACAAATATCATCTTTGTTTATAGGAAACCTTGATGCAATTTCAATCTGCTGTTTGTAAAATGATATCAATTCTGCATTTTTACGATAAGCAGATTCTTTTTGTTCATTTTTACAAGTTTGGGACAACCTATTCGTTTGCGTTGGCTCTTACT
>CALGTU010000207.1 GCA_937901465.1 uncultured Clostridia bacterium
TAAGATGATGAGGAATACCGCATTTTTCTTCTTCTGTGGGTTTTGCGGTTGCTATATCAAGTCCCTTATAAATCTGCATTGAATCGGCAGAAACTATTTCTGCATCATACTCTTTGGCAAGAGAAATAGATACCGCTGTTTTGCCTGAAGCGGTAGGGCCTGCTATTACAACTATCGGAATTTTGTTCATCATAACACTCTCTTAAATCTTTTTTCAAGTTCTTTTTCTGTTATTGTTGCTATAACAGGTCTTCCATGAGGGCAATATCTTATATTGTCATCAGAAAGAACCTGCTTTGCGAGATGTTCTAGTTCTAATATATTATTTTTATCGTGTGCTTTTATAGCGGCTTTACAAGCCATTGAATGATAAATTTCATCAAGAAGACTGACTGATGTATTATTATTGTTTTCTGAAAGTTTTTCTATTATCTCACAGAAAACCTCTGATGCAACATCGATATCAAAAATTGTAGGTATTCCCGTTATAGAAACTTCGTTTCCGTCTGTATCTTCAAATGTAAATCCTGAATTTTCAACAGTTTTTTTGTTTTCAAAAAGAACTGTATGCTGTTCGGGAGTAAGGATTATATTTTCCGGTGTTGCAAGAAGTTGTGAAGAAAAGCCATTATCCTGAGATTTTAATTTTTCAAAGATAATACGCTCGTGTGCGGCATGTTTATCGATGATTAAAAGTTCATTTTCTATTTCAATGAGAATATAGGTTTTTAAAAATTCGCCTATCACTCTGAAATCAGGAATTTTCTTTTCTTCAGGGATGATTTCTTCTATCGCGGGTTTCGGTTCTTCTTTTTTCTCAAAAGATGTTTTTGAAAGATATTTAAAACCTTTTTCTTCAAAAGAAACTTCTTCTTTTTCGGGTTGTTTTGGTTTTTCTTCGTAAACGGGCGGGATTACGGAAATAATTTCTTCTTTTTTATCGGAAGAATCTATTATAAGTTTTTTCTTTTCAGATGCGAATGTAACTTGGTCTTCTCTGGAATATTCAGGAACTGTTTTTCTTATATCGACAGAATAATCAGGTTTCTTTTGAGGAAGTATCGGTGTTTCTTCTTTTTTCTCTGAAATTATATCATAATTCATAACGGCATTTTTTACACCGAAATAGATAGCATCGAAAACAGGCTTTTCATCAGAAAATCTGACTTCAAGTTTTGTCGGGTGGACATTGATATCGATACTATCGGGTGGGATTTCGATATTCAAAACGCAGGACGGAAATTTACCCGTCATTATAACATTACGATAAGCCTCTTCGAGAGAGACTGTGCAGATAACGGCTTTTATATAGCGGTTATTTACAAAGAAATTCTGCAACTGTCTGTTGGGAGAGGCTGAAAGTGGCTTGACGGTATATCCTGAAATACGGATACCGCCATATGTATAATCAACAGGAATGAGACTTTCGGCAAAAGACCTTCCCATAACGGCATAAATTGCAGAGTAAAGGTTATTATCGCCGGGAGTCATTATTCCCTGTTTATTGTCTCTTATAAATCTGAATGAAATTTCGGGGTGAGAAAGAGCGAGTTTTCCCACAACCGACGCTACTGCGTTGCCTTCGGAAACATCTTTTTTAAGGAATTTCTGTCTCGCGGGGACATTATAGAAAATGTCCCTTATGATTATCATTGTTCCATCGGGACAACCGCATTGTTCTTTAAGTTTTTCTTCGGAACCTTCGATGACATAATGGGTTCCGAACTGATTATCTTTTGTTTTGGTTAAAACTTCAACCTTTGAAACAGCAGAAACAGAGGCTAAAGCCTCGCCTCTGAATCCTAATGTGAGAATTTTTTCAAGGTCATCTTTTTCCTTGATTTTACTTGTTGCGTGGCGGAGAAACGCCGTTGAGATATCATCTTCGGATATACCGCAACCGTTATCTGAAATGCGGATATATGTTCTTCCGCCGTTTTTTATTTCGATAGTTACAGAAGTAGCTCCGCTATCAATAGAGTTTTCGACAAGTTCCTTGACAACAGATGAGGGTCTGTCGATAACTTCACCCGCAGCTATGAGTTCGGCTATATCTTTTGAAAGAAGATTTATCTTCGGCATTTTCTACACCTCCTTAAAGCATATCTATGAGTTCACCTAGGAAATATTTTGCATCATCGGGTGTGAGTTCATCGATATTTGTTTTCTTTAATTTTTCAATAATATCGTCATGACTTATCGACGAGAATGAAATCTGATCATGAGATTCTCTGACAGGTTTTGTATCGGTATTCTGTTCGAGTTCTGAAAGAATCTGTTTTGCACGATTTGTTACTTTAGCAGGAATTCCCGCAAGTTTTGCAACTTCGATACCGTAGCTTTCATCAGCACCGCCTTCAACTATTTTTCTGAGAAATTTTATTTCCTCGCCTCTTTTCTTTACGGCAATGCTGTAATTCTTAACGCCTTCTAAAGTTCCCTCAAGAGCGATAAGTTCATGATAATGAGTTGCGAAAAGGGTTTTACAACCCAGAGTTCTTTTATTTGAAATCTGTTCTGCAATAGCTTTTGCGATACTGAGACCATCGAGAGTTGATGTTCCTCTTCCGACTTCGTCTAAAATAACAAGGCTGTTTTTTGTTGCGTTTTTAAGAATATCAGCAACTTCGCTCATTTCGACCATAAAGGTTGACTGACCTGCTGATAAGTCGTCTGACGCACCTATTCTTGTAAAAATCTTATCAACAATAGAAATTTTTGCATAAGACGCGGGTACGAAACAGCCTATCTGTGCCATAAGAGTTATTAACGCAACCTGACGCATATATGTAGATTTACCTGACATATTAGGCCCTGTTATAATCGCCATACGGTTATTATCGGTATCTATTTTTGTATCGTTGGGAACAAACATTTCATCGGACAACATAAGTTCGACAACGGGGTGTCTTCCGTCTGTTATGTTTATAGTTCCGTCGACAGAAATATCAGGTCTTACATACTGATTTTTTGAAGAAACATAAGAGAAAGATGCCATAACATCAAGAACTGCGAGTGCTGATGCGGTTTTCTGAACTTCTTCGAGTTTTGTTGCGACAAAATCACGTACTTCGTTGAAAATATCATTTTCGAGTGCTATGATTTTATCCTTTGCACCAAGAATTTTGTTTTCTTCCTGTTTAAGTTCTTCAGTTATAAAACGCTCAGCGTTTGTGAGAGTCTGTTTTCTGATATATGTTTCGGGAATAAGGTCGTAATTAGACTTTGTAACCTCGATATAATATCCGAAAACTCTGTTATATCCGATTTTGAGATTCTTGATTCCTGTTCTTTCTTTTTCACGTTCTTCGATTTCTTTTAAGATATCATTTCCGCCGCCGACAATCCTGCGGAGTTCATCAAGTTCTTCGTTGAAACCGTCTTTAATAACTCCGCCTTCTTTAAGATTTACGGGTGGTTCATCAACTATCGCATTTTCAACCAGAGTTGAAATTTCATCGAGAGTATAGATGTCATCGTTACAGGAACCCAGTAATTTACAATCAAATTCTGAAAGAATTGATTTTATCTCAGGAAGACGGGAAATAGTCATAGCAAGGGCTTTGAGATCTCGTGGTGTTATCGTTTTATAGATAACTCTTGTCATAAGACGTTCGATATCATAAACACCCGATAAAGCCTCGATAAGATTATCTCTTGCAACGGATTTAAGAGAAAGTTGTTCCACTGCATCAAGACGCATGATTATCTTTGCGGGCTTTATAAGAGGCTGTTCGATATATGAACGGAGAAGTCGTTTACCCATTGAAGTCTGGGTATGGTCTAAAACCCAGAGAAGACTTCCCTTTTTCTCTTTGTTACGCATTGTTTCTAAAAGTTCGAGATTTCTTCTTGCGGTGAGGTCAAGCCCCATAAAAGCGTTATCCGAACGGATATCGATTTTTGTGAATCTTCCGATAACGGCTTTTTGGGTATCTGAAATATAGGAAAAAAGTCCGCAAAGAGACAATACGCCTATGCCCTCTTTAAGTCCTAATTCTTCAAGCGATAAAGCATTGAATTGTCCTAAAAGAATGGCTTTATTTTTTGATATATCAAAATTGTCTTCAGAAAGAAGAATTTCTGAACACTTAAGTTTTTCTTTTATGAAATGATTTACAGATAAAAGTTTTCTTGTTTCGCTGTTATAGAGAATTTCTTTGGGCGAAAATCTTGAAAGTTCTTCAACAATCGCCTGTTCTGAAAGTTCGGTTTCATCGACAAAAAGGCATACTTCACCCGTTGAAATATCGGCAAACGAAATCGCAAATTTATCCTTTTCGCAATAAAGTGCGCAAAGATAATTATTCACTTCATCGTTAAGCATACTGCTATCGGTCAAAGTTCCCGGTGTGACAATCTTAACGACATCACGCACTACTATTCCCTTGCTTTCGGAAGGGTCGGTAAGTTGTTCGCATATTGCAACCTTTTCACCCAAATCGACAAGTTTTTTTATGTAGGTATCACAGGCGTGATGCGGAACGCCACACATAGGTGCGCGTTCGCCAAGCCCACAATCCTTGCCTGTAAGAGTAAGTTCGAGCATACGCGATACTCTTATGGCATCATCAAAAAACATTTCGTAAAAATCGCCTACTCTGAAGAAAAGAACATGGTCTTTATACTTTTCTTTCGCTTCAAGATACTGGCGCATCATGGGTGAAAGTTTCTGTAAATCAATCCCCTCTGTCATTATTAGTGGCAACCTCCGCATGTAGCACAGCTTCCACCGCATGAGTGGGGCATTTCTGTAGGACAAGTTTCAGGATCTTCACCGTTTGCTGATGCTGTGATGATGAAGTTGATCTGTGAAAGAAGATCGTCCATAGCTTCCTTGGCATTGTTGAATGCTGTCATGTTTTCGTTTTTCATGATGTTTCCGTAAAGAGTCTTGATTTCTCCGTCAAGTTTCTGGAGCTTTTCTGTATCCTTATCGGGCTTTGCCATTTCTCCGCTGAGTTCCATTCTCTTTTCGTTGAAATCTGCAATGAGTTTCTGAAGAACTTCGTCCTTATCGTTGAGTTCACGTGCAGCATGATATGCTTTATATCTTTCGTCTGCCTGAATCTGTTTTCCGAGTTCTCTTGCCATTGAAATTGCGTCCATTTTAAAAATCTCCTTTAAATTAAATATTTATTATTTCACCGATAAGCGCCCAGTTATGAGCACCGGTAATTTTAACCTTTACAAACTTGCCGATAACATTTTTATCGGCTTTGAATTCAACTATTATGAATTCATCACTTTTTCCCAGAACAACACCTTTTTCAGAATTTTCTTCTTCAGCTAAAACAGTTAAAGTTTTACCGATAAAGCGTTTGTAATGTTCTGTTGAAATCTCACGCTGGAGCGACAGAAGTCTTGTCATTCGCTCTGATTTTTCTTTATCAGTTATCTTATCTTCGATAAGGGCTGCTTTCGTTCCCGAACGCTTTGAATAGATGAATGAGAAAACACTGTCAAACCTTACTTTTTTCATAAGGTCAAGTGTTTTCAAAAAGTCATCTTCGCTTTCGTTGGGAAAACCGACTATAATATCGGTTGAAAACGAAAAATCAGGGATTTTACTTCTTGCATAATCAACTATCGAAAGATAACTTTCGGCGGTATAATTTCTGTTCATAGCGCGAAGTATTTCATCACTTCCCGATTGAACGGGAAGATGAAAATGCTTACACACTTTATCGCATTCTGTTATAGCATCGATAAGTTCTTTAGATGCGTTTTTAGGGTGTGATGACATAAATCTTATTCTGAAATCGCCGTCTATTTCATTTATCATGCGAAGAAGACGCGGAAAATCGATGTCTTCTGAAAGTCCCTCACCGTAGGAATTGACGTTCTGACCGAGTAGCATAATCTCTTTATAGCCTTTATCGGAAAGAGATTTCACCTCTGAAATAATATCCTTTGAAGGACGGCTTTTTTCTCTTCCTCTTACATATGGCACTATGCAGTATGTGCAGAAATTGTTGCAACCATACATAATAGGCACTCCTGCC
>CALGTU010000208.1 GCA_937901465.1 uncultured Clostridia bacterium
TGCTTGTTCAGGCAATCCAGGTCCCGGCGGATATGGTGTTGTTCTTAAATACGGCGAACATATAAAAGAACTTTCAGGCGGTGAGGAACAGACAACAAATAACCGCATGGAACTTACTGCTGTTATTACCGCTCTTGAAGCACTTAAAGAGCCTTGCTCGGTTCTTCTTACAACCGATAGTAAATATGTTGTCGACGGAATAGAACAAGGCTGGGCAAAATCATGGAGAGAAAACGGCTGGAAGAAAAAAGATAAAAAACCTGCCCTTAATCCTGATTTATGGGGAAGACTTTTAGACCTTCTCGAAATCCACGAAGTAAAATTCAACTGGGTTAAAGGACACGCAGGTCACCCTGAAAATGAAAGATGCGATGAACTTGCCGTGAATTTTTATACAGAAAATTATCTTAAGTAAAAATTTGTCGAAAAAAATAAAAAAATTATCAAATACTATTGATAAATCTACCAATATGGTATATAATAATTTTGATAAAAGATTAACAGGCTGATTTTTGTAAATCAGCTTTTACGGAGATGATACTATGGAACGCAGAATTTACGCGGATAATGCCGCTACAACAAGGGTTACAGAACCTGTTTTACAGGCTATGCTCCCTTATTTCACAGAACAATATGGCAACCCTTCAAGCATTTATAAGCTCGGAAGAGACGCTCACAGCACAATAAAAGACGCAAGACAGAGAATAGCAAAGTGTCTTGGTGCCGAAGAAAATGAAATCTATTTCACAAGTGGCGGTTCTGAAGCTGATAACTGGGCAATAAAGGGTGTTGCTTTAAGACTTTCCGAAAAAGGAAAGAAACATATAATAACATCTGTTTTCGAACATCACGCAGTTCTTCATACATGCGAATTTCTTGAAAAACAGGGCTATGAAGTAACTTATATTCCCGTTGACGAAAAGGGACTTGTAAATCCTATTGATGTTAAAAACGCAATCAGAGAAGATACAGCCCTTGTCACAATCATGTATGCGAATAACGAAATAGGAACTATTCAGCCTATTGAAGAAATCGCTGCAATTTGTAAGGAAATAGGTGTTCTTTTCCATACAGACGCT
>CALGTU010000209.1 GCA_937901465.1 uncultured Clostridia bacterium
TGCCGTGCTTTGCCGCTTGGCGTTCGATCTCCAAAGCGAGCGATTCTCTGTCGACCGATTGGATCATGTCGACCTTATCGATGATATATTTAACCTTGTTTGTCTGTAAATGTCCTATGAAATCAACTGTCGCTGATTTATCATAAAAATCCCTTTTTGAAAGATATTCCTGAACTCTGTTTTCGCCGAGAAGTGTTATTCCGTTTTCAACGGCAAAATTTACTGCTTCATAGGGAACTGTTTTTGTTACAGCCATAATATCTACTTTATCACCGACGCTACGATATTTTGCCTTAGCCTCGCCTACTTCATAGATAATTCTTTCAGCGTTTTCTCTGATATAATCAAATTCGTTCATTCATATCACCACTCTATGCGGGTTCTTCTGATGTTTCTGATTGTGTTGTTTCTTCGGTAACAGACGTTGTTGTTTCGTTACCAACTTTAAGCGCGGTTGTTGTGGTTGTTGTTTCTTCGGGTTCTGTTTCTTCTGTTTCGGCATAAAGAACGCCGATATAAGCCATATCCTTTTCGGTTATACTGTCAACGATTATATCATCATAAAGGAGAACATATTCTGCATCGCCTTTATTGGCTGAAAGAAGATAATCTTCTCCTTCATAGATAACATCAACCTTTTTGAAAACTATACCTTGTCCGAGTTTTACATAAACGCCCTTTTCGCCTTTGGCATTGAATCTTATTGCCTCACGCGGAACATAAATACCTTCGTAATTATTTGAAACCATTTCAACTCTTTCAACGCGGTGTCTTACAAGGCCGTCGATAAGTTTTTCGCTTTCAAGAACAACTATGCTTTCTGTTGGTATATCTGTCGGAATTATATCTGTTATCTTTGCTACAACTTCATCATGACAAGAAGCAAATGTAAGAGAAACCTGCATTTCTTTCTGATAGAGTTTTGAGGAATTGTCAATTATTCCGACCGCTCTCCATTTATAGCCGTCGATAACCTTTCCCACTCCCGCAGAGGATTTTGTATCGCTGTTTGAAATAATCTTTTTTATATCATCGGCAGAAAGGTCTTTATAACTTTCGGGGGTCAGGATATCTTCATAACCATCAACATTGCTTACAAAATAGCCCGAATAATCAGTTACTATTTCTGAAACAGGAGGATTTACCCTCTTTTTCAGAATTTCGATTTCGGTTTCGAGAGAAGTTATTACTTCATCAAAGCTATCTTCCTTTTCGGTTATAAGAGCCATTATGTTCATATATTCTGAAAGAGATTGTCTTTCATCGGTAAGCTTTGAATAATCACCTTTTGTTGCGTAATACACTGAATCGCGGTATCTCTGTTTTATCAGCTCTGAAATACCCTCGGGTTTTGCCGCAGCAACTGTTCCGGGTCCTGTTATCTTTTTCAGCGATGCAAGTTCTTTTTCAAGTTCTTCGATCTTCTTTTCGAGTTCGGTATCGGATTCGCTTCTGTAAACATAGGCTACTACTGAATTTTTTGAAAATTTGCTGCCATCGGGATAAGGATAACTGATTACGCCGTTACCGCCGCCAGAAATGACATGTTCATTTCTGAGAAATACAACATCAAATGAAACTCTGTCAACCGCTACATAAGAAACCGCTGTTTCGATGTCATAATCATCCTTAAAAGAAAGGACAACCTGACTTCCTACTGTTATGAGTATGAAAAGCCCCAGAACAAAGATAAGTATCTTTACTATGTAACTGTTCATATTTTATCCCCTTTTATTCGGATTCAAGAATAGCAATCGGTTTTGAGGGGATTACTGTTGAAATGGCATGTTTGTAAACGAGATATTGTTTTCCCTCTCCCTCAAGGATTACTGTATAGCCGTCAAAGCCCTTTATAAGCCCTTTGAACTGAAAACCATTTGTAAGGTAAACAGTAACGGGAGTTTTATCCTTTCTTGCCTGATTGAGAAAAACATCCTGCAGAATTATTCCTTTATTCATTTCACATTCCCCTTTCCGTTATCGGAATACGATATGGAAAAAACCATATCAATTTATTATAGCATATTTAAAAGCATTTGGCTATATATTTTTTACAA
>CALGTU010000210.1 GCA_937901465.1 uncultured Clostridia bacterium
CCTAATCATTATGTAAAACAACAGTATCTTCCCGATGAACTGAAAGATGTTGTTTATTACGAATTCGGGGATAATAAAACTGAACAAGCAGCACTTATGTATCGCAAAAAAATACTCGGAGAAATAAAGTGATGAACGAAAAAGATGTTATTTCTGAAAACGGAATAAGAGAGTATACTTTAAATAAATCTATCCCTTTTTCTTTTCATATCTATAGTTCTGTTGATTCAACCAATATCAGAATGAAAGAGTTTGCTGAAAAAGACGAACCCGAATGGTCTGTTGTTATTTCAGAAAGTCAGACAATGGGTAAGGGAAGACTAGGCCGAACTTTTTTCTCTCCATCTGATACAGGAATTTATATGACAATTCTTCTTCGTCCTTCCATTTCACCCGAGGATACAACCAAAATAACAACCGCTATGGCAGTTGCTGCCGCTGAAACAATAGAAGATGTTTCAAGCAAAAAGACCGATATCAAATGGGTAAACGATATTTATATCTCTGATAAAAAAGTCTGTGGAATACTCACAGAATCTTCTTTTGACGCAAAAAGTAATTCTTTGAAATACGCTTTTGTCGGTGTCGGAATAAATGTCTATAACCCCGATGATAATTTCCCTGATGATATAAAAAATATCGCAGGATATATCTTCTCTGAAAGAAAAAAGGATACTAAAAACCGCATTATAGCGGGTATTATTGACAGATTTTCAGAGTATTATAAAAACATAGAAAAAAATTCTTATTTTGAAAATTATAAGAAAAGACTTTTATGGATAGGCGAGAAAATAAATGTTATCTCCTCAAAAGGAACTACTCCTGCATTACTCACGGGAATAGATGAAAATTGCCGACTTATCGTTAAATACGATGATAACAGCGATGGAATTATCTCGTCAGGCGAGATAAGTATAAGAAAAAAGGAACTTTCTGATGAAGAGTAAAACGAACAAAGTCATAATGCTATGCCTTACAGCGCTTTTTACAGCATTGATAGCAGTAGGGGCGTATATAAAAATCCCTGCATTTCCCGTTCCGATAACCTTGCAGACATTTTTCGTCATCCTTTCAGGAATTCTTCTCGGAAAAAACTATGGCTCTTTAAGCGTTATAGTCTATATTTTTTTGGGACTCTTAGGACTTCCCGTCTTTTCATCGGGTGGGGGAATACATTATGTTTTAAACCCGTCTTTCGGGTATATAACAGGGTTTGTTCTTTGCTCCTTTATAGTGGGGAATTTAGTTCATAAAAAAGAAAACCCCTCTTTTAAAATGATTTTTCTTTCGTCCGTAATGGGTGTTTTTCTTATATATCTTGTCGGAATGATTTATTATGTGATAATTTTAAATCTCTTTACAGATAACGCCGATTTGAGTTTTAAAGCAATTATCGTTTCGGGATTTCTCATTTTTATCCCGTTGGATGTTGTTATCTGTATCATAGCATCGCTTATTTCAAAACGACTTATACCATACACTAAAAAATACAGAAAAAAATCCTGAGAAATTTTCTTCTCAGGATTTTTAACTGCTTATCCATTTCTAATTATTTGTATTTTTTAATCATTGTCCGGATAATATTTATAATGATAATTTCCCTCGTATGATTGCCATACTACAAGTCGCTTTTCCCAAAACAAGTCGTTTAATTGTCCCTCATCGATTTTTTGATAATCTTCTTCATTTTCAAAGAACACAATACGTAAAACTCTTATTTTTTTTCCTTTAATAGCCTCAAAATAATCAGAGTATTTATAAAGCAAATCCATTGCTTCATCTTTAGTAATGTTATTCATAGGTGCACAAATGGTTATTTCAACCATACCTTCCTTGATATAAGTATCCGTACTTGTGAATAAATTATACTTTCTTCTTTGATCAACTCCAGAACCGCAATTAACATATACTTTGGCATCTGAAAAATCATCTTTTATCAGTTTCTTGGTTTTTTCTGCAATTTTATCTTTGAAATATATACTCCTATACCCATCCTTAATATCAAACGGGGTTAAAATAGGCCTGTTTGGTTTTAAAATTTCAAAATCATCAAATTCCCAATCATCGCCTAATGCAACCGCAGAAAATGAAACATATTTCCTTGGTCTCGGGTCCCAGATAGCTCCTGATCTAATATGTTCTTTGTATACCATTGGTCTGCCCCAACGAAAACTTACAACCATAAGTTCATAAAGCGGGGTTTGCATAAATATAAAAGCACCTATCAGAATACATATAGCTTGGATTAAGCCTTTATTTCTCCTTTTGATAGCCTGTTCTTTTTCCTTATATTTTTCGATTGCTTCGGGTGTGTAGTATTCCATATTTAAGTCCTCCTTAAAACAGTATTTTCCCAACTAAATTCTACATTAATATTAAGAAAAAAGCAACAAAAAGGGAATGAACGGGTTAAAAATTGGAATGAACGGGAGATTTTGGTTAAAAAAATCCGTTTCTGAATTATCAGAAACGGATTTAATTTTTACTTAAACGCTGTGCTGTTATTGAGTATTGTTGTGCTGTAAATAAAGAGAATATCCTGATTATCTTTGAATTCAACAAGATTTCCTACCATTCCGCTCTGAACATATCTTATGTCAACAAGTGTGATTTTCGAATATCCGTTTATCATAAGGGGAGCAAGACTGCTTGTAAAAGAATCTCTGAAAATAACGAGCTCCTTATCATTATTCGCGTTAGGATTTTCTATTATTATAAGTGGGTCAGCACCCGAAAGGAAGAATTCATAAGGGTCTTTACTCTTTGCTTTTTCAAAGTTATAGACAGTTGTTTCTTTCGGCATCCCCGTTGCATAACTTGTTACAACGCAGTTTTCTATCTCTTCATTTGTGAGATATTTTATTTTGTCAGGGGTTACGGGTAAAGCTAATTGACCATAATAAACTCCATAAAAATCATCGGGAAGTTCTGCAACTTCATATTCAGAATGAAGTTCTGTTCCCATTTCAGAACAGATTTTTTCTGCAATGTCAACTATATTTTCCTGTTTCCAGTGAGTGTCTGTATTGTAAAAGTCATCAATTTCGATTAAATCAGAAATATCGATATAAGACATATATTCATTGTCTTTTATCATCTTTTCCTTGATTTCGTTATAGTCAACCGAAAGTCTTAATTCTTCTTCAGAGATATAACAGTTCTTATCAGGAACTATCGTAAGATAGATATCAACATCCTTATCTTTGAGATTCTGCTCATAAAGGAACCTGAATTTTTCCGTTGCGTTATTCAGCATATCGTCATTCAGAGGATATTCCGCCTTTGAAATAAATCCGTCTGAAAGATAAAGCTTGTTGTTATCACGCTTGTTGAAGATAAATAATTCATTGAATGATTTTATTCCTCTTATGTTATCACGCATAGGGAACTGGTCCATAGCATAACTTTCAAAGTCAGACATAAACTTTCCGCTTATTATTGACTTAAACGAAATTTCGGGCATTTTTGCAAGAACACGTCTTTCACTGTCTGAATAATCATCTGCTTTTTTAAATATACATATGGCTGAAACTGCAAAAAGAAGTATCGCCATAACAGATACAACTATAATGCTTCTTGTTTTTTCTTTCATAGCGACACCTCCTTAAAATCTGAAATATAAAAATGGATTGAATGAACCGTCGACAAGATATGCTGTTGATACAACAGTTACAACAACAAGGAATACGGGTTCAGCAATGCTCATGATAAGATTTCCGACTTTTTTATTTTCAATCTTTGAAACAATTTTTTTAGGAAGCGGTGTAGCCCCTATAACGGCAACAATAAGAATAACTGCAAAACTTGAAAGATAATAAAGTTGCTCATGTGAAACAAGGGGAAGACCACTCATAAAGAACATTCCTGAAAGACAGGTGAGTGCATCTTTAAAATTATCATTTGCAAAGATTACAAAGCTTATAGCAACAAGAATTATAACATAGATATGGTTTAAAACCTTCATCTTTTCAAGCTTTTTGAGAAGTAAAAGTTTTTCGATAACAAGGAATACTCCGAAGAAAAGTCCCCATATTATAAAGTTCCATGCAGCACCATGCCAGAAACCTGTCAGTAACCATACTATGAATATATTTACAAACCATCTGGGCTTCGAACATCTGTTTCCGCCTAAGGGGATATAAACATAATCTCTGAACCATGTCCCTAAAGACATATGCCATCTTCTCCAGAATTCAGTGATACTTCCCGAAATATAAGGATAATCAAAGTTCTTGCAGAATTCAAATCCGAATATTTTTCCAAGACCTATTGCCATATCAGAATATCCCGAAAAGTCAAAATATATCTGAAGACCATAAGCGATAGCAAACATCCAGCAGAAAAGAACAGAACTCTCTGTTCTTCCTGTATAAGCGTTGCAGAGTTCACCCAAAGAGTTTGCTATAAGAACCTTTTTTCCAAGACCTACAACAAAAATTCTTATTCCTTGATATGTTTTTTCGAGAGTGTGAGTTCTGTTACTGAGTTGTTCAGCAATATCAGCGTATCTTACAATAGGACCTGCGATAAGCTGAGGGAAAAGCGAAACATAAAGTGCAAGATTTATCGGGTTTTTCTGAGCTTTTGCATCTCCTCTGTAAACATCAATAACATAACTGAGTATCTGGAAGGTGTAGAAACTTATTCCGACAGGTAAAGCAAGTTTTAAAAGTCCCATAGAAAGACCTGTTATTGCATTGAAGTTGCTTATAAAGAAATCTGCATATTTGAAATAAACAAGACATCCTATAAATATCATCGATGAAATGAAAAGAATTACTTTTGAAACTTTTTTCTCGCGGAATTTTTCTACCAAAAGTCCTGAAATATATCCGCATACTATTTCAATAGATATAAGAAGAATATACTTCGGTTCACCCCATGCATAGAAAAATAAACTTGCAATAAGAAGAACAGCATTTTTTAGTTTTTTTGGAACTGCAAAGTAGAGTATTAAAACTATTGGAAGAAAATAAAACAAAAATGTTATACTTGAAAATAGCATTATAAATCATTCCTTTAAAAAATAAGGCTGACAATTTTCAGTCAGCCTTTATTTTGTTAATTAACCTTCAATAGAAGTAGGGCACATTACAAAGAATACCTTTGTTCCTGAGTTACCCATTACTGTTTCATCAGCTTCAACGCAAACGTTCCATCTGGGATCAGAAGTATTATCGAGAGTTGTAAGGAAAGCAGCAACATCATCTTCGCTTTCAAGTTCGAAAATATATCCAACGAAAGGGATAGATCCGATCATGGGAGCAAACATAGCGCCTGACTTGAATCCACTGATTTCTTCTGTAAATCCGGGAAGATATCCTGCTTCGACAGGCATAACAGCGGGACCGAACTGAATAACGGGGTTAGCAATAATCTGATTAGCAAGTTCTTCAACGCTCATATCAGGATTTGCTTCGACTTTGCTTAAAAAGTCCTTGTAAAGAATGTTTCCGAGTGTGTCTGCTGATGCATCGGGTGCATCAGTATCAGCGGGAGCGTCTGTTACTTCTTCTGTAGCAATGTCTGAACCTTCTGTTTCAACTGTTGTTGTTTCTTCTGGAACAGTAGTAACTTCTGGTGTAGTTGTTGTGTCCGGTGTTTCAGCAGGTTTCTTTGAACAAGCTGTGATGCTCATAGCCATAGCGGCAACGATCATAAGTGTTAATACCTTTTTCATTTTATTCTCCTTGATTATCAATGTGTTTTTTGTATACCATACTATAATAATATTATAATATCACATCATAGCATAAATATACTTTACTCATTCTACAACATCCGACATCCTTTGTCAACATAAATCTCATTTTTGTATCCAAATCGTAACTTATCAAAATAATGAAAAATAAAAGAGCGTTATTCTTTGAAAAATAACGCTCTTTTCTGTTAAATTTTCTGTATAGGAACCCATATTTCACTGTATTTGGGTTCTAAATAAACTTCAAGGTTATAATTTCCTGCAAGTTTGTATTCTTTGCAGTTTGGTAACCATTCAGTCCATATCTGTGTATTTATGTTCTGTAATACTTTTACAGGAGCTCCTTTGCAAGGGAATACCGCCCATGTTCCTGCGGGAATTACCCTTGTAACATAATCATCAGGAACTTCATTCCATGGCTGATAGTTGCAAGCGATAAGATATTCAAAATGTTCGCCGTCGCCATCCATACAAACGCCATACATACTCTGCATTCTTTTGCATTCGCCGTTCATTATGTATTTCTGCCAGTATTTAGGGATTTCATCATAAGAAGTTTCCTTATCAAATTTCTTTGCCCTTCCCATAACAGTAAAAGCTTCTTTTTCAACGATTCTGTAATCCATCATAGTTCCACCTTTCAATGTAAGACTTATTCTTAAAGGAGCAACGGATTTAAGATGTGCTCCTTTTTCTTTTGCAGCCTTAGGAGAAACTCCGTGAAATTTTGTGAACGCACGGGTAAAACTATCGTGTGAATCATAACCGTATTTCATAGCAACATCGATTACCTTGGCATCAGAAAGAGAAAGTTCTTCTGCTGCTAATGTCAGTCTTCGGTTACGGATATATTCACTTACAGTAAATCCACAAAGTGCACTGAAAATACGCTGAAAATGAAACTCTGAAACATAGGCTTTTGAGGCGATGTCCTTTATTTCAAGTTTTTCTGTCAGATTGTCTTCAATATAAGCTATGGCGTTCTGTATTCCGTCAACCCAGTTGTTCATTTTATTCACTTCCTTTTCTAAGGTTATAACTATGATAAATCATCAAAAAATATTTTTCCCGACTTTTTGTGCTTTCTTATGTCAAGTAATAAAGTTTTTATAAAAATCGCACCGATATTTCTATCGGTGCGTAAATTTACAAATTACATACCATTATGAATTCTTCTTCAGTTTCTCTGATCACTTCAAATCCGACTTTTCTATACATTTTAACAGCATAATTTTCCTTCTGAACAGCAAGGGATGTCTTTTTGTATCCTCTTTGTTTCAGTTCCGAAAGCATTGTGGTCATAAGTGCTGTTCCGATACCATAATTACGATACGGCTTATATAAAGATATCGCAAAAGAGGGAACACCGTCTTCAATATGACCATAATCCTTCATATCTCTTACCCATACAGCACCGACAACCTTATCGTCTGTTTCGGCAACAAAACATATATCGTCTTTTTCTTTGCCGAAATCTTTTATATAAACCTGCAAATCAGGCTGATTTATTATTGATTTCGGTGGTGGTTCAACACCTTCGGGTATAAAAATTGCTTCGTATATAAAATCTTCAAGTAGTATGTATTCTTCGTTTTTTATTTTTCTTATGTTATAATTCAATATCTGCCTCCGTAAAAATATCTGTATTATTTCAGTATTTTATTCAGAGTTTTCTTTGCGTCTTTTCATTATTTCACGTTCTTCAAGCTGTCTCTTGAACAGATATTGTAAAATCTCATCTTCCTCTTTGGGTTTTAACTTAACGAATTCACATCCATAACCGCTGTCATCATCCTGTCGTCTTACAATGCGGATTTCAGTATCAACATGTAACGATGGAATGAGAATGTTACATTTGTGTCCCGTAACAAGAGTACCTTCATAAGCCATAAAAATACCGGTAACACTTATATCCTTGATTTCTGTATCGTAAGAATTACCCTGAACAACAAGTATTGCGGGGATAGGAGGGACTGCCGCTAATTTCAAAGCTCTTCTTCTATCAGGAAGATCAACGAAGTCAGATGTGATCTCTACAATAGCTTTTCCTTCTTTGAAACTTTGGGTAATCGCATGAGCGGTAGCACGATTTCCTGATAAATCGTAAGCCCAAAGAGTTATTTCTCTTCCTGAATCGATTTTCATATCGTGATTTCCTATATTCATTTCAAGAATATTATCATAAAAATCAAAAACGAATGATTTTGCAAATATTCTGTCGTTAAATGAAAGTTCTATCTTGTTGATTCTGTTCAGATTCATATAAAAACACCTTTCGTATCGGGAAATCATAGGTTATAACGGATATCAATGCAGGGAGAGTAATAATTGATATAAGCTTTCTCGGTGTGTATTATTCGTGTAGCCTTAGATATTCTCAATAATAAACTTCGTTTTATATGAATAGTTTCATATATTGAGAAAGATAAATAATTTACTTTGTGAGTTCTGATGTACAGTGAGGACATCTTGTTGCATCAAGAGCAATTTCGCTCTTACAGAAGTCACATTTCTTTGTTGTGGGAGCAGCCTTAGGTTCTTCTTTTTTAAGTTTGTTTAAAGCTTTTACAATCATAAATACAATAAGTGCCATGATTATAAAGTTTATAACGCCTGAAATAAAGTTTCCGTAGTTAAGAGTAGCAGCTCCTGCTTCTTTTGCAAGTTCAAGAGTAGCATATTCTTTTCCGTCAAGTGCTACAAACCAGTTTGCGAAATCGAGTTTTCCTGTGAAAATACTGATGACGGGCATGAAAATATCGTCAACCAATGATTTTACAATACTTGTAAAAGCAGTACCGACGATCATACCTACAGCAAGGTCCATCATATTTCCTTTAACCGCAAAATCTCTGAATTCTTTAAAAAACTTCTTCATTTTGATCAAACCGCCTTTTATAAGTTATTTTTCTAATTATAATACAATTTTTTATCTTTTTCAATATTTTTTGATACGTTTTTCAAAAGAATTATTAAACATAAATGTATTTCAATAGTTCTATATAAAGTTCACGGCTGAAACTTTTGATATAGCATAATTCTTCTGTGGATGAAAAATAACCTATTTTGTCCCTGAGTTCGATTATCTCATTTGCAACTTCGGGAGAAACCGGAAGGGATATTAGTTCTTCATATGTTGCCGTATTTAAATTTACCGGAGTTATTTCTTTTTGAGGCTCAGTTGTTTCTGTTGTTATTGATGTAGAAGAAGCTATTTCAGATACAGTTGTTTCTGCGGTTGTCTGAATGGTTTCAATTGTTGTTTCATAGACCTTTGTGGTAACAGTTGTAACTTCAGTTGCTGGTTTCTGTTGTGAATTTGTATTTTCAGGAAGCTTTGATGTGTCGACAAAAATTTTGTCGCTGTTGTCTTTCAGGATTTTTTCGCCTATTCCGTCTACTTTGGTTATATCTTCAACAGAATAAAAATAATTGCTTTTTCTGTATTCTATAATCCTTTCGGATAAGGTTTCTCCGATTCCGTTAAGACTATATAATTCTTCTTTTGTTGCAAAATTGATATCTATAGGATATGTTACTGAGATTTCTGTTTTTTCTTCGCTTTCAGAAATGACAACAGTTTCTTTTGTAATGTTGTTACTTGTGTATGTTGAAATAACAGGTTTTACATCAGGTTTATCAGAAGCTACAGAATATATGGTTATTGTCATAACCAAAACAAATGAACAGAATATAAAAAACGCTTTTTCTTTGTTCAATGACATTCACCCTTTTATTGTAATTGTTACTATATCCTACCAGATATTACATGTTTCGTCAATATAAAAAGCCGT
This sequence comes from uncultured Clostridia bacterium, assembly GCA_937901465.1. Lineage (GTDB taxonomy): Bacteria > Bacillota > Clostridia > Oscillospirales > Ruminococcaceae > RGIG4131. The sequence continues at coordinate 9,496 of CALGTU010000210.1, forward strand.
TGCATTTTTCGCAACGGCTTTCTGTCAGAATACAACGCTTATATCTTTGTTACTTTCTTCTGTTGAGTATTTCCAGTAATCGATATGCATATCTTCATCTGTAAGGAAATACTCAATAGGTTCGGTATAAGTTTTATCCGAATCAAAAACATCGACAATAATAAGCTTTATTTTCATTTTATCGGGGATAATCGCTTTTATGTATACACTTGCGGATTGACCGACCCTGACATCTCCTCTGAATTCCGCAAGACCCGCAAGGTTAGGGGAGAGTTCTATGAAAATTCCGTAATTTTCTATCGAACGGACTATTCCCGCAACTGTTTGACCGCTTTCAAAACGATCAGCGTTTTCTTTCCATGTTCCTAAAAGCTCCTTGTGTGAAAGTAAAATCTTATCTCTATCATTTCCTTTGACAACAACATAAATATCCTGATTTATTTCAAATCTGTCAGAAGGGTGTGATATTCTTGAAACAGAAATTGAATCAATGGGTATAAGCGACGGAATACCGCATCCTATATCTACAAAACAACCAAACGATTCTATATGTGTGACTTTTGCAGGAATAATATCTCCGGGAATAAGATTTTCTATAAATTCTCTTCTGCAATCTTCCTGAACCGCTTTTCTTGATAAAAAAACAGTTTTATTGTCATCAGATATATCTGTAACATAAAAACATACAGGTTTATTCACTCTTGAAATAAGGGCAATATCT
>CALGTU010000211.1 GCA_937901465.1 uncultured Clostridia bacterium
TTTGTAAACGTCGCCGCAGCCCATTGTGATAACAAGGTCGCCGCTTTCAGCGTGGCTCATTACATATTCTTCAACCTCATCAAATGTGTCAAACCACACACTGCCCGGAATTTTCTCTGCAAGGTGGCGTGTGAAGATACCGTAGGTATTTTTCTCACGGCTGCCCATGATATCGGTTAGAACAGCACAATCAGGAATCTGCATTACTCTTGCGAAGTCATCAAGAAGGAGCTTTGTTCTTGAGAATGTAAACGGCTGAAAAACCGCAACAACCCTTTTATATCCCATTTTAACAGCCGCAGAAAGTGTTACATTTATTTCGGCGGGGTGATGAGCATAATCGTCAACGATAGTAATTCCGTTCTTCTCTGCTATCTTTTCAAATCTTCTTCCCGCACCGGTAAATTTCTTTAAATTCTCTGCGATATCATAAGGTTTAACGCCTGCATAATATGCCGCAGCCGAGGCCGCAAGAGCGTTTAAAATATTATGTTCGCCGGGAACAGAAACTGTAAGTCTTACGAGTTTTTCGCCTTTATGAATAAGGTCAAACTCTGTTGTCATTCCGTTTATTCTTTCGATATTTAAAGGATAGAAATCGTTTTTATCCGAAAGACCGAAAGTTATTTTTTCTTTGCCCGAAACCGATGAAACAGCCTTTACTGTGTTTTCATCATCGCCGTTATAGATAATGGCTTTTGTTGTATTATTACAGAATTTGTTGAACGATTTTATTATGTTGTCGACAGTTTTGAAATAGTCTAAATGGTCGGCGTCGATATTGAGTATTACCGCAACATCGGGATAGAGTTTTAAAAAGGTATCAACAAATTCACACGCTTCGCAGGTCATTATGTCAGAGCTTCCCGCTCTTCCGCTTCCGTTTATAACGGGGAGTTTTCCACCGATAAAGGCTGAAATATCAAGTCCCGAGCCGAAAAGAATCTGTGTGAGCATTGAGGTTGTTGTTGTTTTTCCGTGAGTTCCCGCAACGCAGAAAGCGTTTTCATACCAGCTTGTAACAATCCCCAGAAGTTCACTTCGCTCTAAAACGGGAACGCCCGAAAGTTTAGCCGCTATAAGTTCGGGATTATCAGCCATAATCGCCGCTGTATGAACGATAAGGTCAGCACCCTCGATATTTTCCGCTCTTTGTCCTAAGGGTTTTACTTCTATTCCCATTTTTCTTACGGCTTCTAAAGTTTCGGTTTCGTTGTTATCAGAACCCGTCAAAAAATATCCCTTTGAATGAAGTATCTGAGCGAGAGGATACATTCCCGATCCGCCTATACCTATAAAATGGATATGTTTTTTGCCGTTTAAGATGTTAAGGTCTGGCATAAAAAGTTGCCTTCTTTCGTAATTTTTTTTCAAGAGTATTTTCTGATAAATTTCAAGGTATAATTTTCAAAAACTATGCCCATAATATAATCACATAAATTCTTAACAGATGGGAGTAATTCTATGCAGATAACAGATGTCAAAATCAGAAAAATCATCCCCGATGGGAGACTTCGCGCAATCGTTTCGGTAACGCTTGACAACTTAATCGCCGTCCACGATATAAAGGTTATAAAGGGCGATGACCGACTTTTTGTCGCGATGCCCAGCCGACGCGATGAAAACGGTGTTTTCAGGGATATTGTCCACCCGATTTCTATAAACGGAAGAAACGCTATCGAAAACGAAATTTTAAGAGCTTATAATGATTGTATTTTAATGGGCGAGATAGATGATTCTTCTACACAAGGTTTCTCATCCTTGCCTTCATAACGGCAACCTGAGTTTTGGCGTCCTTTATTTCGCCTGATATAACTTTCTCTAAAAGCTCTTCAAAGGGAATTCTTATTATTTCAAGAAACTCATCTTCATCGAGATGCTGTTCTGAAAAAGAAAGTCCCTTTGCGAGATACATATGTATTCTTTCTGATAAATAGGCGGTTGTAGGTAAACATTCGCCTAAATAGACAAATTCAGCCGGTGTTGCACCGATTTCTTCTTTAAGTTCGCGAAGACCGCATTCTTTATGGTTTTCGCCTTTTTCAAGCTTCCCCGCGGGGATTTCTATGAGTGTATTTCTTATTCCATAACGGAACTGTTTAACGAGTATAACATCGCCGTTATCGCAAACGGGAAGAACGCACACTCCACCGTTATGTTCTATGAACTCTCTTGGTGCCTCTCTGCCGTCGGGGAGAGTTACTGTATTGCTGTAAACATTAAAGACTCTGCCTTTATAGATAAGCTCTTCTCTTATGGTTTTTTCAGTAAGTTCCATATTCATACCTCCCTGAATGGCATATATATTCTATTGTAACATATTTTATGCAACAGTGCAAGTGCGTAACCGCACGGGATAATTCGTTTCGGAATTTGTTTCAGAAAATAAATTTGCGACTCGGTAACGGAAAATCACATTGAAATACCCACTAATGAGCATAGCAGGCAATTAGTTCGTGGTTTCTTTATTTGCAGTAATATCGGCAACGGGCTATTCTGCCGTTGCGAATGGAAAGAAACCAACCGCGAGCGCGTGAGCGAGCGTAGCCCTCTGCAAGAGGCGCATTTTGCCTTCTTTTTTGCGAAACAAAAAGAAGGTCGCACTCCGCAGAGTGCGAAACACTTCTGCGACGACGAAAGACGGGTAAGATTTTTGTTTTATTACAGAGCAATGTCGGGTAGATAAAAAATAATCCCCCACATTTTGTGGGGGATTTTATTTTCATAAAACGAAAAGACGGGGCTTAGTTCCAGGCAAACGAGCGAAGGAATACGCGGGTATTTCGAGCGAGTTTAACGACGAAATAAGCCACGGATTTGGCGTTTTATTAATCTTTGTAATTCATGCCGATTTTAATAGCCTTCATATTCGCATCAAGAAGATTTGCCTTCTTGGGAGGAATACATTTTGCCATCGCCTTTTCAACTGTTTCAAGGTCAAGAATTCCTGTTTCCTTGATGAGTTTTCCGAGGAGAATGATATTTGCCATACCATTAAGGCCGTTATCAGTTGCAAGCTGTGTTGCGGGGAGGTAGAAACATTCTACATCCTTTCTGTCTGATTTAACATCAACCATTGTTGAGTCAACGAAAACCTTAGCACCCTTTCTTGCTGTTCCGATGAACTTTTCGAAAGAGGGTGTGTTCATAACGATTAAAAGGTCGGGGTCGTTAACGAGGGGAGAACCTATGGGTTCATCAGAAACGCATACAGAACAGTTACATGTTCCGCCACGCATTTCAGGGCCATATGAGGGAAGCCATGAAACTTCCTTTTCAGCGATAAGTCCGCCGTAAGCTAAAGCCTTTCCGGCAAAGAGGATACCCTGTCCGCCGAAACCTGCGAGAATTATTTCATTAGTCATTGTTTTCGCCCTCCTTATCCTTATAAACACCGAGAGGGTAATATGGCATTACTTCATTTCTGAGTCTTTCGATTGCTTCTGTGGGTGAAAGTCCCCAGTTTGTAGGACAAGTTGAAAGAACTTCAACGATTGAGAATCCTTTCTTTTCCTTCTGATTTTCAAATGCCTTGCGGATTGCCTTCTTTGCTTCTCTGATATGGGGAACACTGTCAACAGAAACTCTCTGTGCGAGCGCTGTTCCGTCTAAAGTTGAAAGCATTTCGCATACTCTAACGGGATAACCCTGAATCTTGGGGTCACGTCCGTAAGGTGTTGTCTGTGTTACCTGACCGGGAAGAGTTGTAGGAGCCATCTGACCGCCTGTCATACCGTATGTTCCGTTGTTAACGAAGATGATAACGATATTTTCTCCTCTTGTTGCTGAATGAACTGTTTCAGCAGTACCTATTGCGGCAAGGTCACCGTCACCCTGATATGTGAATACAAACTTATCGGGGTTAGCTCTCTTTACGCCTGTTGCAACAGCGGGAGCACGTCCGTGGGGTGCTTCAATCATATCGCAACCGAAATAGTCATAAGCCATAACAGAGCAACCAACGGGACAAACACCGATTGTGTCGCCTTCGATGCCCATTTCATCAATAACTTCACAGAGAATTCTGTGGATAATTCCGTGTGTGCAACCGGGGCAGTAATGAGTTGACACATCAACTAAAGATTTTGGTCTTTCAAATACAACAGCCATTACTTCTTACCTCCGATTTTCTTGATTTCTTCGAGAACTTCTGCGGGTTTCATAATCATACCGCCTGTTCTTCCCATGAATTCAACGGGCTTTTTGCAGTTAAGAGCGAGCTTAACATCGTCAATCATCTGACCCATTGACATTTCAACAACAAGGAACTTTTCTGCTGACTCAGCAGCCTTCTGAATCTGCTTAACAGGGAAAGGCCAGAGTGTCTTGGGTCTTACAAGACCTGCCTTGATGCCCTGTTCTCTTGCCATATTTACAGCAGACTTTACAACTCTTGCAGTAGCGCCGTAAGCTACGAGTGTGATTTCAGCGTCGTCTGTCAAATACATTTCGGCATCTGATTCTGTTTCCTTGATTTTTTCGTATCTTTCGTATCTTTCGAATACGTTCTTTTCGAGCTGTTCGGGCTTGAGGTAAAGTGAGTTCACGATGTTGTGAGGTCTCTTATTGCCATGGCCTGTTGTTGCCCAGGGCTTTTCAACAGTTTCTGATTTGATTTCGGGGAACGCGATAGGTTCCATCATCTGACCGAGGAAACCGTCTGCTAAAATCATAGCGGGCATTCTGTACTGGTCTGCCTTATCGAAAGCAGTAACAACCATATCAACCATTTCCTGAACAGAAGCGGGAGCGTAAACGAGAAGCTGGAAGTCACCATGACCCAGAGCCTTTGTTGCCTGCCAGTAGTCTGCCTGTGAGGGCTGAATTCCGCCAAGACCGGGGCCGCCTCTCTGAACGTTGATGATAACTGCAGGAAGGTCAGAACCTGCTATGTATGAAATACCTTCTGATTTGAGTGAAATTCCGGGTGATGATGATGATGTCATAACTCTTACGCCTGTTGAAGCAGCACCGAGAACCATATTGATAGCGGCGATTTCAGATTCCGCCTGTAAGAAAAGTCCGCCAGCCTTTGCGAAATTCTTTGCAAGATAAGCAGAAATTTCTGTCTGGGGAGTAATGGGGTAACCGAAGAAACATTTACAACCTGCTCTTATAGCGGCTTCAGCGAGAGCTTCGTTACCTTTCATAAGTTTTCTTTCCAAAGTGTTCAACTCCTTTTATAAAAATCTTCTCTTTACTTGTTGATTACGATAGCGCAGTCGGGGCACATTGTAGCACACATTGCGCAGGAAATACAAGCTTCCTGGTCTGTGCAGTAAGCAGGGAAATAACCCTTTGCGTTTCTCTTTTCCTTGTTGAGTTCGACGATTTTTTTAGGACATGCAGAAACACAGAGTCCGCAACCTTTACATCTGTCGAAAATAACTGACATCTTTTCCATAGTTTCATCTCCTTAATGAAAAATAGTTTTATCAGAATGGGTTTATTCTTCCCATAAAGGTTTCACAAAAAGTTTATTATGTATTATATTCTCACCCGAAATTTTTATGTCGGGGAGTGCTGTTGTGCAGAAAATCGGAAGCCCCGTTTTTTCTGAAACTTTCTTCGCGAATATAATACCCTCTTCTATCGTTTCGGCCGTTGTTTCTTTTCCGAGATTTGAGTTGTTGACTATTGCCGTTGCTTTCATTCGCGAACATCTTTCGATTTCGGGAAGAAGTAATGAACATTCCTCTACGCCGTCATCCATATAACGAAAACGATTTACTACATAGAAAAAATCAATCTCATCTGAAAAAGGCTCAAACGCTTTTGCATAACGCCCTAAAGCCAGAGCACCGTCATCATCACCGCCGACATCTATTATGAGATAACCCTCATCGGTAGCAATTCTCTCTAAATCGAAAGAAATAGCGGGAATATCAAGGTTTGTATTGGCATACATCGGCTTTATGAGTTCAACGCCCTTTTCACCGAAAAGTTCGGTAAAATCGGCTGTTCTGAAATAGGGGTTTACAATGTCAAGGTCAACAACGGTTACCTTTTCTCCTTTTTCGGCAAGCGAAACCGCCAAATTTGCCGAAAAATTAGTCTTTCCGCTACCATAATGACCTGTTACTATATTTATCTTCTTCATATAAAAAACCTCTTTTGCAAGTTATTATAACATATTCCGTCATATTTTGCAAGTAAATTCCACACAAACTTTAAAGTGATAAAGAGGTAAATTTTAGCAACGCTGACGTTATAAAATAAAAAAAGCACCCCTCGGGGTGCTTTTTGTTATGCTATTTCAATAGGAACATCATCGGCCTTTTCCTTGTCGACCGTTTCTTTTACAGTTTCAACATAGCCGTCGTTTATCATACCAATCATAACCTTTGCGATTTCGGGGTCAAACTGTGTTCCCGAACACTTTTCAAGTTCTGAAAGGATATAATCTTCGGGTAAATCAGCACGATAGCATCTCTTTGAAGCCATAGCGTCATATGAATCGGCAACGCAGATGATTCTTGCAAGCAAGGGGATATCTTCGCCCTTTCTGCCTTCTGTATAACCTGTTCCGTCATACTTTTCGTGGTGGTATCTTGCACCCTCAGAAATTCCCTCGATAGAGGTGAAATCTTTAAGAATATCTCCACCTACTGATGGGTGTGTCTGAATGACTTTTCTTTCTTCGTCGGTAAGTGCGCCTGCTTTTTTGAGGATAGAATCGGGGATTGCGATTTTTCCGATATCGTGAAGGAATGCTATATAATAGATTCTTTCACATTCATCGGCTGAAAGTTCCATTCGCTTTGCGATTTCTCTTGAATAGATAGCAACTCTTTCAGAGTGACCGCTTGTGTATCTGTCCTTGGCGTCGATGATGTTTGCGAAAGTTCTGAGTGACTGTTCGATGATTTCGCGGTATTCATCACGTTTTCTGCGAAGACGCTTAACTCTTCTGTCATAAACAAGAACGATAACTGTTACAATCACAGCAATAGCTGTTATCGACTGAACAACCCAGAAAACAGGGTCGGCTGTCATAACTGTTTTTGTTGAAGCATAAACGGTTATGTCGGTGAGTTTACACTGATATGGTGTGTAAAGAATCATACCGAAAGGTCTTACTGTATCATGAAGGATATCAACATTATATTCAAGCGGGGTAATTGTTATCTTTCCTTCTTCTTCAACATATACACCGTCCCACGAGCTATCGATATAACTTCCCTTGGGAAGATTTTCTATAACAACTGTCCAGTCGGTATAATCGATACCCGTTTTGTTGTAGATTTTTCCGTCATACTGTCCCCCGACGGTGATTTTATCTTCACCTGTCCATTTCTGTGACTGTTCGATTGTTACATAGATTTCTCTTGTAGTAAGGTCGGTATTCTTATCCTGAGAAAAAGCCGCCTGTCCCGAATGGTATTTATCGAAAAGATAAATATATCCTGATGCTATCGCTATAACACAAGCGATAAGGAATACGATTAATTTTTTTATGTCAACCACCTCTTGCGGAAATTTTCATATATATACTGATTATAACAGAAATTCCGCACCTTTACAATAGCATTTTAACTTTTTATTAAATTTATATAAATAAATATCGCAAATTTTTTCTTTTTGCGACCTTTTAACCGCGATTATTTTCGTTCATCTTAAAGAAAGAAGAACGTTTTACAGATAAGATAAGAAAAGCTGTCAGAAAGAGAAGAATTTTTTGTGTGGAAATGTGGAATAAAGCGTGGTATCTTAGAGTCAGTAAGAACGGGGGTGGTTTCAGAATGTCAGTAATAAAATCTCATAAGATATATGAAATCGCGGTTGAAAGGATAATCCCCAATCCGCATCAGCCGAGGATTTTATTCGATGATGAAGAGCTTTGTCTTTTAGCCGAAAGCATAAAACAGAACGGAATAATTCAGCCTATAACTTTGAGGAGAGCAGGCAACCGTTATGAACTGATTTCGGGCGAGCGAAGACTCCGTGCTGCCATAAAAATCGGAATGAAGAAAATCCCTGCCGTGATTATCGACATTACCGAGAGAAACTCCGCCGTTCTTGCCCTCGTTGAGAATATCCAGCGACAGAATCTGTCGTTTTTCGAAGAGGCGATTGCCATTGCAAAGCTCATTGATTTTTATGGAATGACGCAGGAAGACGCCGCTATAAAGCTCGGCAAAAAGCAATCTACAATATCAAACAAACTGCGGCTTCTTCGTCTTTCACCGCGTGAGATGAATCTTATTTCAGAAGCGGGGCTTACAGAACGCCACGCCAGAGCACTTCTTCGTATTTCAGATGAAGAAACAAGGCTTTCTCTGATAGAAAAAATCATAACTATGGGGCTTAATGTTGAGAAAACCGAAAAACTTATCGAAAGAGAGATAAAAACATCTAAAGAAAAGGAAAATCTGAAAAGGCGTTCGGTTATTTTCGGGGGTGAGGTAAAACTGTTTTTAAACACCATAGACAAGGCGATTGAAACTATGCAGGCGGCGGGGATAAATGCCGAAATGGAGCGTAAAAAAGGAGAAGAATTCATAGAATATAAAATTGTCATTCCCTATGTGAAAAAAGGTTAGTTTTGACAATATATACAATAAGCCGTATATTTTTATACGGCTTTTTTTCTTGCAAAATATTTATAATATGGTATAATGTATTAGTAAGACAGTTTTTATGACAAATTTCCGAAAAGGAGAATTTTTATATATGGGAAAGATAATCGCCGTTGCAAATCAGAAAGGCGGTGTCGGAAAATCGACAACCGTTGTTAATCTCGCGGCTTACCTTGGCAGCAGAGGAAAGAAAATCCTTTGTATCGATATGGACGCCCAGGGTAACACCACAAGCGGTTACGGAATAAAAAAGAAAACCGTTAAATATTCAACATATGATGTTTTAATGGGCAACTGCCGCATTGAAGAAGCGATTATCGAAACCGCATTCAAGGGCGTTTCTATAACTGCCGCAACATCAGACCTCGCGGGTGCTATTATCCGCCTTGTTGAGATTGACAACAGAATGAACCGTCTTAAAATGCAGCTTTTAACAGTTAAACAGAAATACGACTTTATCATTATAGACTGTCCCCCTGAGCTCGGACTTTTAACACTCAACGGCCTTTGCGCTTCGGATACTGTTCTTATCCCGTTGCAGTGTGAATTCTATTCACTCGAGGGCCTTGCGCAACTTGTTGAAACGATAAGACTTGTAAAGCAGAAATACAACCCTACTATCGATATCGAAGGCATTCTCTTTACAATGTTCGACGGAAGACTCAACCTTACAAATCAGGTTGTCGGCGAAGTTAAAAAGCATTTCCCGAAAAAAGTATACAAAACAGTAATACCTCGTAATGTAAGACTTTCAGAAGCACCGTCATTCGGAAAACCCGTTATGTATTTCGATAAATCATCAAAGGGTGCTATGAGTTATGAAGAACTGGGAATAGAATTCCTCAAGAATCAGAAGAAAAAATAAGGAGAGAAGTTTATGGCGAAAAAATCAGGTCTTGGCGATTTCGGCGGTCTTGAAGCACTTTTCGACGACAACTCGACCGACATACAGGTTAAAAAACAGGTAAGACTTTCAGACATAGAACCAAACAGAAATCAGCCGAGAAAAGAATTTGATGAAGATACAATAAGAGAACTCGCTGAATCGATTGAAGAACACGGACTTATCCAGCCGATTTTGGTAAGACCCTTAGACAACGGAATGTATCAGATTGTTGCGGGCGAAAGAAGATGGCGAGCTCTTAGAATGCTTGGCTGGCAGGATAAAGAAATCCCCGTTATTATAAAAGAACTTGACGACGAAGAAACAGCGAAAATCGCTCTCGTTGAAAACGTTCTCCGTGAGGATCTTAACCCTATCGACGAAGCGAAGGCATATAATGAACTTATTGAAAAATATGATATGACACAGGAAAGCGTTGCGAAACTTGTCGGAAAAGCAAGATCTTCTGTTACAAACTCTTTGAGAATCTTAAAGCTCCCCGAAAACGTTGTTACTATGGTACGTGACGGCGATCTTTCAGCGGGTGCCGCCAAAGCACTTTTACCCCTTACTGATGAAGAAAAGATAACAGAACTCGCTGTTAAATCCTCAAAGGGTGAGATAACGGTAAGACAGCTTGAAAAGGCTGTTGCAAAACTTTCAGAACCCGAAAAGGAAAAGAAAGAAGAAAAGCCGAAGAAAAGCCAGACATACTACAAAGAAATGGAAATCGCCCTTTCTGAAAGCCTTGAAAGAAAAGTCAAGGTTACTTATGGAAAAGGCAAGGGCAAACTCGTTATCGACTTTTTCGATAAGGAAGATTTAAAAGCAATCGCAGAAATGCTTACCAAAGAATAAATTTACATTTTTATAAAAGAGGTTGAAAACTATGTTAGACATCAAACGCATCAGAGAAAATCCCGAAGAAGTAAAGGCAAAACTTAAAACAAGAAATGCCGATTATGATTCTTTTGTTGATGAAATCCTTTCTATCGACGCTGAAAGAAGAAAAATCTCAACAGAGGTTGACTCTTTAAAGGCAGAACAGAACAAGGTTTCAAAGCAGATTCCTGTGATGAAGAAAAACGGCGAAGATACAACTGCTGTTATGGCTGAAATGAAGGAACTTTCTGAAAAGATAAAGTCTTTCGATGTTAAGGTAACAGAACTCGAAGAAAGACAGAAACACCTTCTTCTTACAATCCCCAACATTCCTTCAGACACAACACCCGTTGGTAAGGACGACAGCGAAAACGTTGAAATCAGAAAATGGGGCGAACCCAAAAACTTTGATTTTGAACCCAAAGCACACTGGGATATCGGTAAAAACCTTGATATTTTAGACCCCGAAACAGCATCAAAGGTAACAGGTGCAAGATTCCATTTCTATAAGAAACTCGGTGCTAAACTTGAAAGAGCGGTTATCAGCTATTTCCTCGATACACACACAGAAAACGGATACACAGAAATCCTCCCTCCATATATGGTAAACAGAGCTTCTATGACAGGTACAGGTCAGCTTCCTAAATTTGAACAGGACGCTTATAAGCTCGTTAACGCAGAAGACAACAAGGATACAGACTATTTCCTCATTCCTACTGCTGAAGTTCCCGTTACTAACTATCACAGAGATGATATCCTTTCAGCAGACCAGCTTCCTATCAAATACTGTGCATATTCAGCTTGTTTCAGAGCAGAAGCAGGCTCAGCAGGAAGGGACACAAGAGGACTTATCCGTCAGCATCAGTTCAATAAGGTTGAACTCGTTAAGTTCACAACTCCCGAATCCTCATGGGACGAACTCGAAAGCCTTACAAACGACGCTGAAAGAGTTTTACAGGGTCTTGGCCTTCCCTATAGAGTAGTAGCTCTCTCAACAGGCGATATCGGATTCTCATCTGCTAAAACTTATGATATCGAAGTATGGATGCCTTCTTACGGCAGATATGTTGAAATCTCAAGCTGTTCAAACTTTGTTGACTATCAGTCAAGAAGAGCGAATATCAAATACAGAGCAGCAAACGGCGAAAAGCCCCAGCTTGTTCACACACTCAACGGTTCAGGCGTTGCTGTAGGAAGAACAGTTGCCGCTATCCTTGAAAACTATCAGCAGGCAGACGGCAGCGTAATTATCCCCGAAGCTCTCCGTGGCTTTATGGGAACAGATATCATTAAGTAAGGCGAAATTATGGAAATAAATCTTTCAGCAAATATTTTTGAAAAGGATATAACATTCCTTTTTCCCGATGCCGATTATATGGGCAGAATAAAACTTTCAGCACTCTTCAGAGCGTTCGCTGACATAGCGGGCGACCACTACATAGCAAGAAATTTGGACTATGATTTTCTCAGAGAAAACGACTATGTATTTTTAATGTCAAGACTCGCGCTTAAAATCCATAAATATCCCGAATCGAAGAAGACATATAAGATTTCTACCTGGGAATGTGGGCTTAAAGGTGCAACCTTTATGAGAGCGAGCGAGATGCGTGATGATAACGGAAATCTTCTCTGCGAATCTGAAGCGGGCTGGGTTTGTATGAGTGTTTCAGAACATAGGATTTTAAGACCCAACGATTTTAAATTCTTATGCGGACAACTCGATAAACAGTCCTCTGTTCACATCGGAAGAATAAATATGAAAGAAGAAAATTTCTGCCGTGAATATATTCCCAGACTTACCGATATCGATATGAACGGACACGTTTATAACGGTGTTTACGGCGATATTGTCCAGAATTCTCTTTCGAGAAAAGATTTTGAAAAAGGTTTTTCTGAAGTTAAGATTAACTATATGAACGAAATCACCTATGGCGAAAATGTCAGAATTCTTACCGAAAGTTCCGATAACGGAATTATCGTAAGGGGCAGAAACGAAAACACAGTTTGTTTCGAATTCGAAGGTATGTATAGATAAAAAACATCCCCCACAGATGTGGGGGATTATTTGTTTTTTATTATGTTTCGGCTCGCGGAACTATCGTTCCTTTAAGCCGACTTTCTTTTTCTCCCGTGAAAAAGAAAGCAAAACACGGGTACTACGAGGGGAACTGACGCGGTAGAAAGTGCAAGATTTCTCGTTTTATACCTTGCAAAGTTAAAAGTTAAAAAATAAGATGTGGGGGATATAAAAACTCGGTAACAGATTTCTCCGTCACCGAGTTCTTTTTTTAAATTCAGGATACAGTCCGTAACGAACTGCCTGCGGAGGCTCTCCGCTTAACCCATTATTACTTCTACTGTGTGAACGCCACCGTCAAATACGGGGAGAACAACGCCTTCTACTGCGTTTCCGTCAACTGTCATTGACTTAACACCCTTGCAAACGTGGTCAGGGTTCTTAACAGTAATCTTGTATTCAGCACCACGATACTTTCTTGTAGCTGTGAAGCCGTCCCATTCGTGAGGAATTGAGGGGTCAACCTTAAGTCCGTCGAAATCGGGCTGAACGCCTAAAATATACTGTGAAATAGCAACCATGTTCCAAGCAGCTGTACCTGTGAGCCATGAGTTCTTTCCTTCACCGAATCTTGAAGCGTCCTTACCTGCTACCATCTGTCCGTAAACATAAGGTTCTGTCTTATGAAGGTCTGAAATGTCTTCGTTGAAAGCAGGAGCAATCTTTGAATAGTATTCGAATGCCTTGTCACCACGGCCTGCATAAGCTTCAGCACAGATGATCCAAGCATTGTTGTGTGTGAAGATACCTGCGTTTTCCTTGT
>CALGTU010000212.1 GCA_937901465.1 uncultured Clostridia bacterium
CCGAGAGCGGGCTTGCCCCAAGGAGTAACAGGTCCGGGACGGCCAACAGGTGATTTACCTTCACCACCACCATGGGGGTGATCGCAGGGGTTCATTACTGAACCACGAACTGTAGGTCTGATACCGAGGTGTCTTGTCTTACCGGCTTTACCGAGATGTACGTTTTCGTGGTCGATGTTTGAAACCTGACCAACTGTTGCCATACAATTTATCGGAATCTTTCTCATTTCGCCTGAAGGAAGTCTTACGAGAACGTAAGTATCTTCTTTACCCATAAGCTGAGCCATGTTTCCTGCTGAACGAACGAGCTGTGCGCCCTTACCGGGATAAAGTTCAATGTTATGGATGATTGTACCTACAGGGATTGCTGAGAGAGGAAGTGCGTTACCGGGCTTGATGTCCGCGTCAGCACCTGATGAAACTACATCGCCAACTTTAAGTCCGTTGGGAGCGATGATGTATCTCTTTTCGCCGTCTTCGTACTGAACGAGAGCGATGAATGCGCTTCTGTTAGGATCGTATTCGAGTGTGAGAACTGTTGCGTTACCAACCTTGTTTCTCTTGAAGTCGATTATACGGTATTTACGTCTTGCTCCGCCGCCTCTGTGTCTAACTGTAATTCTGCCGTAGCTGTTTCTGCCGGCATTCTTCTTTACAGGTTCAAGAAGGCTTTTTTCAGGAGCAACCTTTGACAAGCAAGAGTAATCTGTAACTGTCATATTACGTCTTGACGGTGTCGTAGGCTTATATGCTTTAATTGCCATTTGAAATTCACTCCTTATTTGGTTTTGCGAGATTTATTTTAAATCCCATACTTGCCATCCCTCTTGTTAAGGGAATGGTCAGCTGTTTTCTTTTATACTATTATAATAGTATGGTTTACATCATACCATCAAAGAATTCGATTGTCTTTGAGTTTTCTGTAAGTGTAACAACAGCTTTCTTCCAGTCAGGTCTGAAGCCTGTGTATCTGCCCATACGCTTTTCATGGCCCTTAACGTTCATTGTTCTAACGTCTTCAACTTCTACGCCGAAAAGCTCAACGAGAGCATTCTTTATTTCAATCTTGTTAGCGTTCTTCGCTACTTTGAATGTGTACTTTCTTTCCTGAAGAAGGTCCATACTTCTTTCTGTAACGATAGGCTTGATGATGATATCCTGTGCAGCTTTCATTATGCGTACACCTCCTCAATCTTGGCAACGGCATCTGATGCAACGATGAACTTGTCATAGTTGAGAATGTCGTAAACATTGAGTGTATTTACAAGAGCTGTCTTAACACCGGGGATGTTTGCTGCGCTCTTGATAACCTTGCTGTCTGATTCAGGCATTACGATAAGTGCTTTTCCTTCAACACCGAGTGCTGAGAGCATCTTTACCATATCCTTTGTCTTGTAGTCAGCGAAAGCAATCTTGTCAACAACGATGATGTTGTTATCGATTACCTTTGTTGAAAGAGCTGACTTCATAGCAAGTCTTCTGAGTTTCTTGTTGAGAGAGTAGCTGTAATCGCGGGGCTTAGGACCTAATGCGATACCACCGTGTGTCCACTGAGGAGCTCTGATAGAACCCTGACGTGCGTGGCCTGTACCCTTCTGTCTCCAAGGCTTTCTACCGCCGCCTCTTACTTCTGTTCTTGTAAGAGTTGACTGTGTACCCTGTCTCTGATTTGCAAGATAGTTTACTACCATTGCGTGCATAGCTGATGTATTAGGTTCAATTCCGAAAATTGCATCTGACAGCTCAATGGTGGAAACTTCTTTACCTGTCATATCTAATACTTTTGTGTTAGGCATTATTGCTTCCTCCTTCCGTTAAGCTCTGTTTTTCTTTTTCTTAACGCAGTCTGTGATTACTACAACTGAACCCTTAGGTCCGGGAATAGCACCCTTGATTGCGATGAGATTGTTTTCTGCGTCAACCTTTACTACTTCAAGGTTCTGAACTGTAACTCTTTCAGCACCCATGTGACCAGCAAGGATTTTGCCCTTGTAGATTCTTGAGGGTGATGAACAAGCGCCCATTGAACCAGCCTGTCTATGAACAGGGCCTGAACCGTGAGTATCCTTAAGACTACGCTGATTGTTTCTCTTCATGGGGCCTGTGTAGCCTTTACCCTTTGAAGTTCCGCAAACATCAACGATGTCGCCTTCTGCAAAGGTGTCAGCCTTGAGAACATCGCCCACATTGAGAGATTCTGTATCTTCAAGTCTGAATTCCTTGAGAGTTTTCTTTGCTGAAACGTCTGCCTTAGCAAAGTGACCCTTCATAGGTTTGTTTGTGTGTTTTTCCTTGAGCTCGCCAAAGCCTAACTGAACAGCAGCGTAACCGTCGTTTTCAACAGTTTTCTTCTGAACAACTACGCAAGGGCCGGCTTCAACTACTGTTACAGGAATGAATTTTCCTGCTTCATCGAAAATCTGTGTCATACCGATTTTCTTGCCGATGATTCCTTTTTGCATGATTTATCCTCCTTTGGTTATTGGTTGAGATTTTCTCAACTTGACCTGCATTGCATATCTTATAAGAAATCGGGTTACTTAATTTCCATTACGATATCCACGCCTGCAGGAAGTTCAAGGCCCTGAAGGGCTTCTGTTGTCTTTGCTGTGGGTCTGATAACATCGATAAGTCTCTTGTGTGTTCTGAGTTCGAACTGCTCACGGCTGTCCTTATACTTATGAACGGCACGGAGAATTGTTATTACCTCTTTGTCTGTAGGAAGAGGAATAGGACCGCTTACCTTTGCACCAGAACGCTTTGCTGCGTCAACAATCTTTGCAGCTGCTGCGTCAACAGTACCATGTTCATAGCCTTTGATTTTGATTCTGATTTTTTCGTTGACTGCCACTTAAATCGCCTCCTAATAAATTTTCTTTTGGGGGACGACACTGAAATCTGAACACGCTTCCGTGTGTATCAAGGCCTTAATATAAATAAAACCCGAAGACCTTACTTCTCAATAAGGTTTCCGAGTCCGCCTGAATACGCACATAGTTACGCTCTCTCACCAAAAGCACCGACGAGTAACAAAGCCGATACCTCGCAAGATGGAAAGAAAAGCACACACAGTGTCAATATTACAGCCGCCCGGTTTAAAATCGGACATACTCCACGAAAATTACCTGGCATACCGCCAGCAACCTCTCGCTTCAACGCATATCTGTTGCAGTCATGCAAGAATTATTTTAACATAAAAAAACACCGATTTCAAGGGCTTTTGAAGCCTTTTTCAATCGGTGTCCGTAAAACTTTATTAAACATTTGACAAAGATTTTATATAACCTGCACAAAAACCCTAGTTTTTGCCCCTTATTTCGTCAAATCTCGCCATTATTTCGCCTGCCTGCTGCATTCTTATAAGCTTCTTTTTCTGACCTCTGAAATCATCACAGGTTGAAACTATCTTTTCGCAGCGTTCCTTATTCTTCGGATTTTCAGAAAAAGCCGAAAGTGCCATTTCTGCTGCATATTCGATAAGAACATCGGGAGTCTTTTCATCGCCCTTTGCAAGTGAAAGAAAAGCTATGCCTGTTGTTATATCAGAATTCCTTCCCGCTATTCTCTCGCCAAGAGAAAGCTTGGCTGTATCTGGAATTTTATCCTTATACTTTTTTACACAATCGGCAAAAAGGCAGACCGACATCTTATCGCTGTCTTCTTTCAAAAGGTCGCAGAAAGTTATCAGAACATCACCCGCAGTTCCCTTATAGGTATGCGTTAAAAGTTCTGTATAACAGACATTTATCTTTTTAAGAATTTTCTCTTCCATATTAATATGCCTTACCCCAGTAAACCATCTGCTTTGCGGGCTTTCCGCAGCATACGCATGTGTCGGAGATGTTTTCCTGTTCAAAAGGAATACATCTTGAGCCTACACCTGTGAGTTCCTTGACCTTATCTTCACAAGCTTCGTCGCCACACCACATAGCCTTTACAAATCCGTCGCCCTTTTCTGTTAAAGCAGCATTGATTTCATCGATTGTCTTACAAGCATAAGTTCTCTTTTCTCTGTTTTCGAGAGCTCTGTTATAGATGCCGTCGTGAACTTCCTTGAGCTTTTCTGCTATAACCTTTTCGATTTCATCGAGCTTTACAAATGTCTTTTCTCTGTTGTGTCTTGTAACAACAACACACTGACCTGCTTCGATATCGCGGGGGCCGAGTTCAACTCTTACAGGAACGCCCTTCATTTCGTATTCAGAGAACTTCCAGCCTGCTGAATTATCGCTGTCATCAAGCTTGACTCTGAACTGCTTTGAAAGAAGATCCTTAACTTCGTTACATTTTTCAAGAACGCCGGGCTTATGCTGAGCCGCGGGAACGATAACTACCTGAATAGGAGCTACTGCAGGAGGAAGAACAAGTCCGCTGTCATCGCCGTGTGTCATGATGATAGCACCGATGAGTCTTGTTGTAACACCCCATGATGTCTGATGAGGATATGTGAGCTTGTTTTCCTTGTTTGTATACTGAATATCGAATGCTCTTGCGAAACCATCACCGAAGTAGTGTGATGTTCCTGCCTGAAGAGCCTTACCGTCATGCATAAGTGCTTCTATTGCATAAGTAGCTTCAGCACCCGCAAACTTGTCACTGTCTGTCTTTCTTCCCTTTACAACGGGCATAGCGAGTGATTCTTCACAGAATTTTGCATAGACACCCAGCATCTTTTCTGTTTCGATAACTGCTTCTTCTGCTGTTGCGTGGATTGTATGACCTTCCTGCCATAAGAATTCTCTTGAACGAAGGAATGGTCTTGTTGTCTTTTCCCATCTTACAACAGATACCCACTGATTATAAAGCTTGGGAAGGTCGCGGTAAGAATGGATAATATTAGCGTAATGTTCACAGAAAAGTGTTTCTGATGTAGGTCTTACGCAGAGTCTGTCTTCAAGCTTTTCACTTCCGCCCATAGTTACCCATGCAACTTCAGGAGCAAAGCCTTCAACGTGGTCTTTTTCTTTCTGTAAAAGGCTTTCGGGAATGAACATAGGCATACAAACGTTTTCGTGTCCTGTTTCTTTAAACATTCCGTCAAGGATTCTCTGGATATTTTCCCAGATAGCATAAGCATAAGGGCGGATAACCATACATCCCTTAACACTTGTGTATTCGATAAGTTCTGCTTTTTTAACTATGTCTGTATACCATTGTGCAAAATCTTCGTCCATAGAAGTAATTTCGCTTACAAGTTTTTTATTGTCAGCCATTTTAATTCACATCTCCGTTTTCATTTGTTTTTTCTTCCTCTTTATCGGAAGGGGAGTCGCCGTCGTATATCCCTTTAACATCGGGAAAATTATTATCCTCTACCCTTGCGGGACTTTTGCCCTTTGCCGCTATCTTATCGACAAGCTTTG
The DNA here is from genome assembly GCA_937901465.1 of uncultured Clostridia bacterium. Classification (GTDB taxonomy): domain Bacteria; phylum Bacillota; class Clostridia; order Oscillospirales; family Ruminococcaceae; genus RGIG4131. The sequence goes on from CALGTU010000212.1 coordinate 5,364, forward strand.
CAAGTTTGGGTGTTAAAACCGCTATTACAAAAACAACGAGCAGGATAATAAGTGCATATCCTCCGAAACGGAGCATCATAAGAACACTTTCACTCAAAACGGGAAACCTCCTTCTTTTAAGATATATCAAACTACATTATAACAGTATTGAGAAAAAAATGCAAGAGGAATGAATTTTATCGCTAAATCATCTTTATAAGCCCTAAAACAAGCAGATGAACGGGATAGAAAAAATAACATATATATTGAAAAACCTTGCTATGATGCCCCTGTCTGCCGTGATAAAGCCATATCGGAACGAGTGAAAAAACAGCAATTCCCTGACGTACAAAAAAGAAGGTTTTTCCTAAAATATTTATTTCATATCCGAGACCACCCAGAAGCTCTGTGTTTATATACCACAAGCAGATAATCTGAAAAATACAGTTCCACCATTTTCTTTCTCTGAAAAAATAAAAGGTAAGAACAGTCATTATACCTGCGTGATAATAATCGACCATTGTCACAAGCCCCGATATAAAGCCTGCGAGAACCGTTGATAATCCGACAATTATGCGAAGCCATATTCTCTTTTCTTTAACCTTTTCGTTAAGATGAATGAGTCCTATCGAAATAAGAAAACTCCAGAGAATATTCTGATGTATTGGATAGAAAAGCCTGCTTCCCATAGCAAGATTGAAAGGTATTTCAGATATAACTGCGAATACGAGAAGTCTTGAAACATATTTTTTAAGACTCTTCGTATGAAAATATCCCTCAACAATCATAAAGGCAAAAATCGGCATAGAAAGCCTTCCTATACATGTAAGCCAGTCGTTTCCGGGAATGACAGTTCCCCACAGATGATCGCAGAGCATAAACATCATCGCTATTATATGAAGCCAAAAAGATGTAAGCCCGTTTGTTTTTCTTTCTTCCATAAACACCACCTCACACTAAATAAAAATCCTCACGATCGGGTTAAATCGTGAGGAAGTCTTTCTGCTTAACTATTAAAGAGAGTTGAGCTTTGTTGCAAGCTGTGATTTCTTTCTTGCAGCACAGTTCTTATGCATAAGGCCGTGAGCGCAAGCCTGGTCAACCTTCTTGATAGCGAGAAGGATTGAATCCTTATCGTTAGCATTCTTGAGAACTGTCTTGAGGTTTGTCTTTCTAGCCTTGTTGTTTTCTGACTTAGCCTTGATAACCTTTACTCTTTTCTTTGCTGACTTGATGTTTGGCATTTCTTTTTCACCTCTTTGAAATTCGTTTTGTCAGACGGAAATGGGGATAGTATTCCCGTCCTACTGAGAAGTCAATTCATATTTTAACATTTATCGGATAAAATAGCAATACAACTCTTTATAAAATTTCAAACGCAAATGAAGCGTCATTTTCTGCATTTTGCACAAAAAGGAGCGATTTTATTGATAAGAACAGACCTTGCCGAAGAAAAAGTCCCCGAAACAAGAGAAATTCCCGAGGGTATCTTTAAAGAAGAAAAAACAGAAGGAGATTTAAAAATCATAACAGTTGATATCCTTTCAGATAAAGCGTCAAAAGAGATAGGCAAACCCAAGGGGCGATATATAACAATAAGGTTTTCTGATATAAACCCCGAAAATTTCGAAAATACCGCCGAACATATTTCTTCGGAAATATCATCGCTGATACCAAAAGGAAAAGCGCTGATAGCTTGTCTTGGAAACAGAAACATAACCCCCGATGCGATAGGGCCTTTGGCTTCTGAAAAGATAATTGCAACAAGGCATATTTCATATGAACTTCCCGAACTGAAAGAATTTTCATCTCTTCGTCAGGTTTCCGTTATAACAATGGGTGTTTTAGGGCAGACAGGTATTGAATCGGCAGAAATTGTAAAGGCAGTAGCAAATGATACAAAACCCGATTTTATCGTTGTTATAGATGCACTTGCCTGTTCCGATACAGAAAGGCTATGCAGAACGATTCAGATTTCAACAACGGGTATTTCTCCCGGTTCGGGCGTTCAGAACAGCCGAAAAGAACTTTCAGAAAAAACTCTCGGAATACCCGTTATCGCAATAGGAATTCCGACTGTTGTTGATATGCATACAATCGCCGAAAACTTAACAAATTCCCCCGCTGATGAAAGCAAAGAAAATATGATGGTAACTCCGCGTGATATTGACAAGCTGGTTGAAAGAGCGTCAAAACTCATTGCGTTTTCGCTTAATAAATCTCTCTTCCCCGAATTCACTTTTAAGGAACTCGAAATGCTTTCCTCCTGATAAATACAAAAAAGACGGACTTTTGAAAGTCCGTCTTTTGTTTTAAGGAAGTTATCGTTTCCGATATAGATTTGTCATTTTCATTTTTGCGAAAAGATTGTATTTTATACAAGGCAAACGAGCGAGCGGGGAGCCCCCGGGGGCAGATTTTATCTCGTTTTGCAAAAAGACTGCCTGTATTTCCAGGAAATAGTAAAACGAAAAGACACGGCTTAGTTCTAGGCAAACGAGTGAAGGAATACGCGGGTATTTCGAGCGAGTTTAACGACGAAATAAGCCGTGGATTT
>CALGTU010000213.1 GCA_937901465.1 uncultured Clostridia bacterium
CGGTTCCATCCAGACAAGAAGTTGGACGGACCAGAATAATCAGAAGCGTTATTCCACTGACGTTGTTGCCGACGAGATCAACTTTGTTGATTCAAAGGGTGAATCGCCCGCAGGCAGACAGCCCGGTGCAAGACCCGCTTCGCAGTACACACCTGAAAGCTACGGAAATCCGTCGTTTTCATCACAGGACGAGGACGCGCCCAGATTTGAGGATATCCCCAACGACGACGATCTGCCGTTCTGACACTAATTATTTTAAGGAGGTTTCATAAATGGACAACGAGAGAGAAGTTCAGGCTGCTCCTGTTAAGCAGGCTCGCCCGAACAACAATAATCGCAAGAGAAAAAAGGTTTGCCAGTTCTGCGCTGACAAGACCGCAAAGTTCATAGATTACAAGGATGCAGCAAAGCTCCGTAAATTCACTTCTGACAGAGGCAAGATCCTCCCCAGAAGAGTTACCGGAGCATGCGCTATGCACCAGCGTGAACTTGCTATAGCTATTAAGCGCGCTCGCGTTATAGCTATTCTTCCTTACGTTACTGACTAAAATTCAGTTTAAGGATCATGACCTACCGATATTTTTGTCGGTAGGTTTTTTATTCACTGCGACCTCCTCGGTGTTGACTCTTTGAGCTTTCTGTGGTATTATAAAAGGTAATACACACGTTATTTTAAAAGGAAAGTTAAATGAAAAAAGCCAGAATGGCTAAAATTCTCGAACTTATTGAAAAATTCGATATAGATACCCAGGAAGAAATGCAACAGCGACTCAGCGATTGTGGATTTGAAGTTACACAAGCAACTGTTTCACGTGATATCAAAGAACTCAAACTTACAAAAGTAATTTCTGAAAGCGGAAAACATAAATATATTTCTTCTTTTATTGGAGATAAAGATAAACAGGACAGACTTGACGCTATTTTCAAATCCTCGATTATAAGTGCTGATTATGCTTTGAATACTGTAGTTATAAAATGCGGAAGCGGTATGGCTCAGGCTGCGTGTGCAGCGTTCGACGCTATGAATTTTGATGATGTTTTAGGTACAATAGCGGGCGATGATACCATTTTTGTTCTTATGAGATCAGAATCATCTGCTTCAAAACTGACTAAAAATCTTATAAAACTCAGAAACTGATTATATTTTAAGCGAAAGAAGGTGAGAATAGATGCTTAAAGAACTATATATTGAAAATCTTGCGGTTATCGAAAAAGCTAATATTTCTTTTGATGATAAACTCAATGTCTTTACAGGAGAAACTGGTGCAGGTAAATCTATTCTCATTAACGGAATAAATGCAGTTTTAGGTCAGAGAATAACCAAGGATATTGTTCGTTCGGGAACAGATAAAGCTTTTGTTTCTGCGGTATTTACCGATCTTTCTGATGAAGTTATAAACAAACTTTCAGAATTCGGATTTTCTGCTGATGATAGAACAGTCATTCTTTCGAGAGAAATTTCTTCAGATGGTGGAAGCGTTGCAAGAATAAACTCAAGACCATCAACTGTTTCTGCACTTCACGATATAGGAAATCTTCTCATAAATATTCATGGTCAACATGATAATCAGGTTCTTCTTTCTCCAGAAAAACATATTGATATAATTGATAACTTTGGAGAACTTGAATCTCAGATTGAAGATTATAGAGCTTCATTTAAGAATTTACAGGATATTTCAAGAAAAATAAAGGAAATAAGTCTTTCTCTCGATGAAAAGAACAAAAGAATAGCATATCTTTCTGATATTGTAGATGAAATAGGAGATCTTGAACTCAAAGAAGGAGAAGATATTGCTATTGAAGAAGAATTCAGACTCGCAAGTAATAGTGAAATGATATCAAAATCAATTTCTCTTTCTTGCGGTACATTAACAGGAGATGATGATTCTTCTGTATCGGATATTCTTTATGATGTTATTGATAGATTATCTCAGTTTTCTGATATTTCTGAAGAAATCGCATCTCTTTGCGAAAGACTTAATTCTGCTAAAATCGAAATAGATGATATCTCTTCAGAACTTTCGTCGTCTGGCGATAAAATTGATGTTAATGCAGAAAGACTTCAATATCTTTCAAACCGTCGAGATGAAATTATAAAAATAACCCGAAAATACGGCGAATTACCAGATGTTATAAAACTTTATAATTCAGCTGCCGATGAACTCGTTATGATTTCTGACTCTGATGAACAGACATCTGCTTTAAATGAAGAAAAAGCAAGACTTCTTTCTGAAGTAACAGAAAAAGCAAAAGCACTTTCAAAAAGCAGAGAAGAAGCGGCAAAACGTTTTATCAGAGATGTTTCTGATGAACTTGAGTTTCTTAACATGCCAAATGTTACCCTTGATTTTACTCACGAAAAGGGAAAGCTCACAATAAACGGAATGGATACATTAGAACTTTTGATTTCAGCCAATGCAGGAGAGCCTCCCAAGCCTATTGCAAAAATCGCTTCTGGCGGTGAACTTTCTCGTATTATGCTTGCATTAAAAAGTGTTATTGCAGAAAAAGATAATATTCCTACAATGATTTTTGACGAAATAGATACAGGTGTAAGCGGAAGAGCGGCTCAGAAGATAGGTATTAAGTTATCTGAAATAGGAAAAATCCGTCAGGTGCTTTGTGTAACTCATTTAGCACAGATTGCTGTTATGGCAGATAATCATCTTCTTATCGAAAAAAATACTATTGAAGATAGAACACTGACATCAGTAAAACAACTTGATTTTGAAGGAAGAAAATACGAAATAGCAAGAATTATGGGCGGAGATAATATTACCGACCTTATGCTTGAAAACGCGTCAGAACTTCTTAAATCAAAAAATAGTTGACATTCTTTTTTTACTGTGTTATCATATATTCATATTTTAAAGGCAATGAAGGGAAGAAGTAACCTTATCTATTAAGTTTTAAGAGAGTTTTCGGGTGGTGCGAGAAAACAACTGATATAAGGCGAATACATCCCGGAGCCGATTTCCTGAAACTCATAGTAGGGAAATACGATTGGCGCCCGTTAAAGCGTTTCGAGGTCGGCTTTTGCCGATAAACTGAGGTGGTACCACGATTACATTCGTCCTCTGACTTTTGTCAGAGGACTTTTTTATTTTGTCTAAGGAGACTATTATGATAAACAACGAAAAAATTGATAATGGAAAAGGCTTCGATTGGGGAAAGACATCCTCTGATTATGCCAAGTACCGCGATATTTATCCTGAAGAATTTTATCAGAAAATTACAGATGAAATAAGTTATATGTATACAAGTAGTATTTTATCTTCCGTACATACAATGCAAGATAGTTCGGTAATTATTATGAATAATGATGCCAGAGATACTGCGGCATTACAGTCAATAAGAGCTACTGATTTAACAACACTAATTAACGTTCCAGAGTTGATAACAGTGAATAATAATATAACACCAATTGATTTTAGTAGTTATTTGAACCGTAATAGTGAATGTGTTGCGGAGATTCAGCAAAAATATGCTGAATGGAATGAACAAGGAAAAGTAGCATTTTCAGCAATCGTTCCTCCCATACTTTTAGAAAT
>CALGTU010000214.1 GCA_937901465.1 uncultured Clostridia bacterium
AAAAATTCTTGCGGCATAGAATGAAATGAATTCTCTTAAAAAGCCCTTGCCTTTTTCCTTGCTTTCAAAAACAAGGATTTTATTTGCAAAGAATGCGAATGTAACCGAGCATATCCATGATATAACGGTTGCGAGCATTGTCGAGCCTTCGTTCATAAGTGCCTGTATTGAAGCAAGAGTTATGCCGTCGGCAAAAATGGCTTTTGTATCAGCACCGATAAGATGCGATAAAAACTGTGTTGCAAAAGAAACAACAGTTGTAAGACCGCCGACTATAATATACATAATCGGTTCTCTGTATTTTTTAAAGAGTTCAAAGATTTTTTTCATTTTCAAAACTTCCTTCAAAAGTAATGTAGATAGTATAACATAAATACAAGCGTTTTTCAATATACTTGATTTTTTTACTGTGATATGCTACAATCTTTGCATAAAGACAATATTATTTCAAACAGGAGAGATATCAAATGCCCACAGACATATTACCCAGTATAATCATAATCGCCGTTCTTCTTGTATTTTCAGCATTCTTTTCAGCGTCGGAAACAGCCTTTTCAACCTGCAACAGAATAAAACTCCGTTCTCTTGCCGAAAAGGGACATAAGGGTGCTAAAAGAGCACTTAAAATCGCTGATGCTTTCGATAAAACACTTACAACAATTCTTATAGGAAACAATATAGTAAATATAGCTTCAACATCTATAACAACAACACTTTTCGTCATGCTTTTCGGAGATGCCGGTGCGGGAATAGCAACTGCCGTTATGACAGTTCTTGTTCTTATCTTCGGTGAAATCATCCCCAAATCGCTTGCAAAAGAAACTGCTGATGACGGTGTTGTGTGGATGTCAGTTCCGCTTAAATTCATAATGTTTATCTTAACTCCGTTTTCATCACTCTTCACACTTCTCAAAAACGGAATTATAAAACTTTTCAATGTCCGTTCAAGCAATACAGGCGTTACCGCTGATGAACTTCTTTATATAGTAAACGAGGGCGAAGAACAGGGTTCTCTCGATGAAGACGAAAGTGACCTTGTGCGTTCTGCTATCCTTTTTGATGGCAAGAATGCCGAAGATATTCTCGTTCCCAGAGTATCACTCGTTGCCGTTGAGATAAATCAGTCGGTTGAAGAAATCAAAAAAGTCTTTGTTGAAGAAATGTATTCAAGACTTCCCGTTTATGAAAAAACAATCGACAGCATTGTCGGAATAATTACATTCAAAAGCTTTATGCGACTTATGGAACAGGGCGGAACATCTATCCAGTCTATTATCCAGAAACCGCTTTACGTTTCAACTTTAAAACCCATAAACGATATAATGCAGGAAATGCAGAAATCAAAACAGCATATCGCCGTTGTTGTTGACCAGTTCGGCGGAACTGAGGGTATCGTTACAATGGAAGATATCATAGAAGAACTTGTCGGAGAAATCTATGATGAAAGCGATGAGGTCTTGCAACCTGTAATCGCTCTCGGAGATGACGCATATCTCATTTCGGGTGAGCTTTCGGTAAACGATATGCTTGAAAAGTTAGGTCTTCCCGAAAACACAATTAAATCAGAATATACAACCGTTGCCGGCTGGGCACTTGAACTTTTCGAAGGAATACCGGAGGAAGGTCAGAAAATCGACATCGAAAAGTTTACAGTAACAGCTCTTAAACTCGATGAACAGCGTGTTGAAAAGGTAAAGGTTGTTGTTAAAAAATAATTTTATAAAGGGGAAAGAAAAGATGAAAAAAGCACTTACACTTGTCCTCGCACTTGCAATCACATTAGGGGTAACCGGTTGCACAAAGAAAACAGGAAATCCGACTGAAGAAACATCACAGACAATTGTTTCTGAAGAAAAGGTCGAATTTGATGTAAAGGCAGCTTATGAAGCCAACAAGATTTCAAATCTTTTGAAAACAGCCGAATCTGTAAAGGAAATCTATGCGTATGACGATGAGATTTCATATACAGAATATTTCCTTGATAATGAGGGGAATATCGGTTTTGTAAGCTATATGGATGACCATAATGTAACAACAGGAAACTACAAGGGTATGGTTTTTGATTACAGTCCCGATGAAAATTTCCTGCATCTTTCATCTTATATCATCGATAAGGAAGAAAACGGATTCGGAGATTTCAGTATTGCTTATTTCCTTGATGAGTATAAGGTGACAAATGTTACCGCTGATGAAGATTCGATAAATATTGAAATGAAAATTTCAGAAATTTTTGAATGCGAACCTATATTCGTCGAATTTGAAAAGGATACTTTAAGACTTCTTTCTTTCGACGACGGCGTTGTTTCGAAATATGAATACGGCGAATTCGGAAATAAGGACCTTATACATAATGTTCTCGAAGGCGAAAAGATAACAGTTAATTTCAATGTAGAAACTTATGCCGAAGGAAGCAAGAATATTGCTGAATACAGCGTTGAAATTCCAAAGGGAAGTGTCTTCTGTCCTTATGAAATCTATGAAGGATATTTTGCTTATTACGATGCTGAATATACAAAATCAGCAGCACTCGATTACTATGCAGCGCCTTTCACAGACGGAATGACAATCTATCTTACAAACGCAGCAGGCTAAGGCACGGAGCCCGTGCAGGCATATCGTTACGAACTTTGTTCTGAAAGTTAAATACAGGCTCGGTGACGACAAAATTAATTATCTGACCAGACATCACAGAGTCCCAAGAGGCAAATTGAATTGGTAGCAAAAAAACATCATAAATTTAAAATGGGGGAAAATTTGTTATGGAAAATGAAATCTTAGTAAAAGTCTGTTCTAAGTGTGGAATTTTTAACAGCGAAAGAGCAGAAAAATGTGAATCCTGCGGAACAAAACTCGATGAGGCCATAGGCAAAAAAGAAGCCGAAGAGTTAAGCGAAGAAATCGAAAAGAGAAACAAAAAAATCAGTGCTGATATTGCAGAGGCAAAGACCAGCGGAGCTACGGAAAAAGAAATAGACCTTCCCGTTTCGCCTTTCAGAAAAGTTCTCGGAATAATTATGGCTGTCGTAACAGTTGTTATGACTTTAGGAGCGATTATACTGATATTCTGTCCCAATCCTTTCGAGGGCAAGAATATGGCTTACGGAGAGATTATTATCGGAGGATTTCTTCTTGCTTTCATTATGGCGTATCTTACTGCATTCTGTCTTTTCCCCGGAAAAGTATGGTCTGCTCAGCTTTATTATTCAAGTTATCGTTACAGTCAGGTTCCCATTCCTTCCGATTACGCTCTTAATATGCAGTGCGTTGCATTTATATTCTTTACTCTTATGGCGATAGGATTTATCGTTCTTGAAGTCTGGATAATGTTTAAAGCCTTTACGGGAGTATAAATTTGAAAGTTAAATAAAAAAGACAGCAGGTATTTTTCCTGCTGTCTTTTTTTACATAAACAGACTTAAAATATATGCCGCGGCACAAGCCCCTAAAGCAACAGTCACCATCGACTGATTGAAGAATGCGAGAACAACCGCAACTACAAGTCCTAAGGAAGCTGAAAAAATATCACCCGTTGAATAGAATATAGCAGGGAATGTCATCGCACCGAGTACTGCGTAGGGAGTGTAGTGAAGAATGCTTTTTACAAATTTTGATTTTATCTTTTTTCTGAATAATACCATAGGCATCATTCTGATTATATAGGTTACCCCTGCCATAACGATTATGTATAAGAATATATCTTTAAGCATTGTCTTCTTCCTCCTCTTCGCTGTCTTCGTGTGGGAAAATAGCAGCCGCTAAAACAGATGTTACAACAGCACATATAATTATCGAAAATCCACTTGATATTCCTGAAAACAATGGAACATAATAAAGAACACAACTGAGTATTGCCGAAAGAACAACAACAAAGGCAACGCTTTTTTCTTTTCTAGCGGGTGGAATTATTATCGCTATGAACATTCCATAAATAGCAATGCCTAAAGCGGCCTTTATTTTAAGAGGAAGAATTTCTCCTGCTGATGCACCGAGAAGAGTGCCGAGTGTCCAGCCAATGAACGGAAGCAGGATAAGACCATACATAAACCTTTTTCCGATTTCGCCTTTTTGTGAACAAGCAACGGCGAATATCTCATCGGTTATTCCGAAAGATGTTATAAAGCGATGCGGAATTGAAAATGACTTGTCGAGCTTCTGAGAAACAGAAATCGACATAAGAAAATATCTTAAATTTATTACAAGCTGAGTGAGTGCCATTTCGCCCAAGGTACCCATAGCGGCAATAATTCCAAGTGCCGCAACCTGACCTGCTGAGGTTAAATTTGTCATCGAAATTATTACAGATGATAAAACAGAAAGTCCACCATTCACCGCTGATATTCCGAACCCGAACGAAACCGCAAGATACCCGAGAGCTATAGGAATACCACATTTAAGACCGTATAAAAACGACTTGGGATTTTCTTTTAAACTTACTTTTCCAGACATTTTTCTATTACTTCCTTGAAAAAAACTTAATTTTACCGACTGATTATATCATATTCGACAAAAAAATGCAAATTTTAACGATAGGTAACAATCGTTTTACCGTTTTCTTGATGAAACTACTTTTTTGTAAAATCCCTGTATTTCGGTGAAAACTCGGATTCTTTAAAAAATTACTGTCCATAAAAACTCTCTGAACTGCCACTTTTTGACCACTTACAAAAATATACATTTATGTAATGTCTTAACAAATAAGAACACGCGGATTAATGATTCTCCAGAAATCTGACAAGAAGAAAAATAGAAAACGATCTTTCACTTTTAAAAAATGCAAACATTTGTTTTACAGAAAATTCCAGAATCGCCTTAAAAACGATGTTTCATAAAATTCACACTAAAATGTTTAAAACCTTTAAATTCGGAACATTTTACGCTATCTGACAAAAATCGTATCAAGGGGTAAAAAAGTGTTCCTTTAAAACCGCCCCTTTTGGTTATCCTGACATAGTTTTTTTATTGCACACATTACTAAAATGTGGTATACTATTATATATATAACCAAAATCTGAAAATGGAGTAGATTATATTGATTACCGAAATAAACGGTCTTAAAATAAATTATGAAATCAAAGGCGAGGGCGAAACAGTTGTTCTTCTTCACGGCTGGGGTTCTAACATAACTCTTTTTGCCGATCTCATCTCTCTCGTCTCACAGAAATACAGAGTAATAGCTCTTGATATGCCGGGCTTCGGGAAGAGTGAAGAACCCGATGATAACTGGCAGGTAAGCGACTACTCACAGTTTATCATTGATTTTCTTTCTTCTCTTGATGTAAAGAAAGCAACCTTTTTAGGTCATTCATTTGGCGGAAGAGTCATAATAAAACTTGCAACCTGTTTTTCACTTCCCTTTGAAATCGACAAGATTATCCTTGTTGACAGCGCAGGTATTCTTCCTAAGAAAACACCAAAGCAGATAAGAAAACAGAAGCGTTATAAATTCATGAAGAAAGTTCTTCTTTCGCCACCTGTTAAAACACTTTTCCCGAATGCACTCAAAAAACTTCAGGATAAATCAGGTTCGGCGGATTATAAGGCGGCATCACCCGTTATGAGAAAAATTCTCGTTTCGGTTGTAAATGAAGACCTTGAACCGCTTCTTCCGAAGATAAAACAATCAACCCTTTTGATCTGGGGTGAGAACGATACAGCAACCCCTCTTTCAGACGGAAAGAGAATGGAAGAACTTATCCCCGATGCAGGACTTGTCACAATAAAAGGCGCGGGGCATTATTCTTTCCTCGAGGGAAAATTCATCTTTAACCGCGTTATCTGTTCATTCTTGAAAATAGGAGAGTAAGTTTTTATCATGACCAAAATTATAATCTTCATGGCGTCAGCACTCTTTGTTACTGTTGCAAGATATATGGGCGGCTTCCGTGAACTTCATATGCTTCAGCAGAATTCATATCAGTTCAAAAGTCATTTCAACAGAGCAAAACAGAATCATTATGTAAGCTATCTGCCTTACGTAATATTCCTTTGTATCCCCGGGCTTATGATGAGTCCGCTTTTCAAAATGAATGTTTTGGGTATTGTTTTAAAATCACTTTTAATAGTAGCATCTGTTATTGCGATGATTATAAACAGACCTAAAAAATTCAAAAAGCCATTTGTCTATACAGCAAGAGTAAAGCGAATGATAGTAACCTTTACTATACTCACAATAATTCCACTCATAGTTGCTGTTTTCGGATTTTTAAATAAAAGCTTCGTTACAGCTTATGTAACACTTGCGTTTATTCTCTGCCTTACTCCCTTAGCCTCACTTTTATCAAACCTTATAAATTATCCTATTGAAGAATACATCAGAAGATGGTATATAAACGACGCAAAGAAAATCCTTTCGGGAATGAAATCACTCGATATTGTCGGCATAACAGGAAGCTATGGCAAAACAAGTATGAAGTTTTACTTAGGCGAACTTTTGAATTCACAGTATAACACACTTATTACTCCCGAAAGCTATAACACCCCTATGGGCGTTGTAAAAACTATCCGTATGATGATGAAATCAACTCATGAAATCTTCGTCTGCGAAATGGGCGCCAGACACGTCGGTGATATAAAGGAACTCTGTGATATAGTAAATCCTCATGATGCCATAATAACATCGATAGGTCCTCAGCATCTCGAAACATTCGGAAAGATAGAAAATATCATCTCAACAAAATTCGAACTCGGCGATGCTGTAAACGGAAAGGGAAAAATCCTTGTCAATGGCGATGATGAAAATATCCGAAAGGGTATGGGTAAATACGAAAACGTAATCACCTATGGTTTTTCTGATGATAACGATTATAAAGCGAAAGATATTTCCGTTTCTTATAAGGGAACGAAATTCACAGTCGTTTCAAAAAGTGGTGAAGAATGTGAATACGAAACATCACTTCTCGGCGAACATAATGTTTTAAACCTTTTAGGTGCAATTTCTTATTGTAACGAAAAGGGAATTTCACTTTCATCACTCATAATCCCCGTAAGAAGAATAAAATCTGTAAAACACAGACTCGAACTCATAGACGGGGGAGATATATGCTATATCGACGACGCATATAATTCAAACCCACAGGGAAGCAAAGCGGCACTCAAAGTTTTATCTCTCTTTGATGATTATATGAAAGTTCTCTGTACACCGGGTATGGTAGAACTCGGCGAAAAGCAGGACGAACTGAACTGCGAATTCGGAAAAGAAGCCGCGGCAGCATGTGATTATGTAGCGCTTGTCGGCAAAAAACAGACAGAACCTATCTTAAAAGGTCTTAAAGAAAAAGGTTTTTCAGAGGAGAAAATTTTTGTCGCCGAAACTTTATCAGAGGCGATTGAAAATATAAAGAGTATTACATCGGATAAAAAGAAAATGGTTCTTTTAGAGAACGATTTACCCGATAACTATTGATTATTTTGTCAGAGGTGGAAAAAATGAAAATCAATCTTGCCGTTATTTTCGGAGGAAAAAGCGTTGAACACGAAATCTCAATCATTTCAGCAGTTCAGGCTATAACAAATCTTAATACCGAAAAATATAACATCATTCCCGTTTACATCACAAAATCGGGAGAATTCTATACAGGTGATTATCTTAAAGAAATCGAAGCTTTCAGAGATATCCCTATGACACTCAAAAAGTGCAGAAAGGTTACATTTGTAGTCAACGAAGGAAAAACATTCCTTTCTGAAATTTCCTCAAAACTCTTTGCGGGAAAATATAATCAGGAAATAGATGTTGCTTTCCCTATTGTTCACGGAACAAATGTTGAAGACGGTGCTTTACAGGGTTATCTTCAGTCGGTAGGTATTCCATATGTCGGTTGCGATGTTTTATCTTCCGCTGTCGGAATGAATAAGTATGTTATGAAAATTCTTCTCAAAGAAGCAGGTTTCCCCGTTCTCGATTGCTGTCGTTTCAAACTTAAAGAAACAGAAAAGCTTATCGATTGTATCCATAAAATCGAAAACAAGATAGGCTATCCAAACATTGTAAAGCCTGAAAATTTAGGTTCAAGCGTTGGTATCTCAAAGGCTGAAAACAGAAAAGAACTTGAAGCCGCACTTACAACAGCATTTGATTTTGCCGACACAGTAATCGTTGAAAGAGCAGTTCAGAATTTAAAGGAAATAAACTGTTCTGTTTTGGGCGATGTAAACGAAGCATCGGCATCGGTTTTAGAAGAACCCGTTCAGTCGGATAAAATACTCAGTTATAAAGACAAATATGTTTCGGGCGATAAATCAGGCGGAAGCAAGGGCATGGCAACCTTAAAGAGAAAAATCCCCGCTGAAATCCCCGATGAAACAGCAGAACAGATTAAGAAAATCGCGGTTGAAGCTTTCTGTCATCTTGGCTGTAACGGTGTTTCAAGAATAGATTTTCTTATGGATACAAAAACGGGTGAGTTCTGGCTCAACGAAATAAACACAATCCCCGGCTCGCTTTCATTCTATCTCTGGGAACCTACGGGAATGAAATACACAGAACTTCTCGATAAACTCATCTCACTTGCTTTAAAGAGACACAGAACAAACGAAAGAATAAACTATTCTTATGATACAAATATCCTTTCACAGTGCGGTTCATTCGGCTCTAAAGGCTCAAAGATGTAATTAAAAGAGTGATTTTATGAAGATAAAAAATCCGTTCAGAAGACAGAGTACATCTGCCTTTCAGACGATAATACTTAGTTTTTTAGGAATTATACTTGTCGGAACTTTTCTTCTTCTATTGCCTTTCGCAACAAAAGAAGGAAACACAACAACCTTTTTCGACGCCCTGTTCACCTCGGTTTCAGCGACCTGCGTAACAGGTCTTATAGTCAAGGATACCGCAACCCACTGGACAGTTTTCGGTCAGGCGGTAATACTTATGCTTATTCAGATAGGCGGTATGGGCGTTATAACAATAAGCGTAGGACTTGTAGGACTCACAGGCAAAAAAATAGGACTTCGTGAAAGAAGCATAATGCAGGAATCTATTTCTGCTCCTCAGCTCGGTGGCATAGTAAGGTTTACATCGTTTATAATCAGAACAGTTCTTGTTATAGAACTTATAGGTGCAATTCTGCTGTTGCCCGTTTTTTGTAAGGAATTCGGAGCTGTCGGAATATGGTATGCCGTATTTCATTCTGTTTCTGCATTCTGCAATGCAGGTTTTGACCTTATGGGAGTAAAAGAAAACTTTTCATCTCTCGTTTCTTTTGCTGATAACGCTTATGTAAATATAATAATTATGCTTCTGATAATAATAGGGGGCATAAGTTTTATGACATGGCAGGATGTGAAGGAGCATAAATTCCGTTTCAGAAAATATACCCTTCAGAGCAAGATCATAATAATTGTTTCAACAATACTTATTTTTGTTCCTGCGGTTTATTTCTTCTTCTTTGAATACAGCGATGTTCCGACGGGTAGCAGGATAATATACTCACTTTTCCAGTCTGTAACAACAAGAACAGCAGGCTTCAATACAACAAATCTTGATGCCATGTCGGACTCGGGAAAGGTTCTTATGACAGCGCTTATGCTTGTAGGTGGCTCGCCCGGGTCAACTGCCGGCGGAATGAAAACAACAACCGTTGCAGTTCTTTTCCTTGCGGCGATAACTGTTTTCGGAAGAAAGAAAGATGTAAAATGCCTTGACAGAAGACTTCCCGAAGATGTTGTAAGAAGTTCGGGTGCTATATTCTTCATCTATATGGCACTTTTCATAACAAGTGCTGCAATAATAAGCAGAATTGAAAACCTGCCTATTCTGACCTGTCTTTTTGAAACAGGTTCGGCAATAGGAACAGTAGGACTTACATTGGGGATAACCACATCCCTTTCTCTTCCGTCAAGAATAATACTTATATTTCTTATGTTTTTCGGAAGACTCGGCGGCCTTACAATGATTTATGCCGCACTTCCCTCAGGCTCGGCAGAAGCAACAAAAATGCCGCTCGAAAAAATAACAGTAGGGTAAAGGAGAGTTTTATATATGGAATCAGCACTTATAATAGGCACAGGTCAGTATGGCTCGCATATAGCCAAAAGAATGGAAGAACTGGGATGCGAGGTTATGGCTATCGACATAAACGAAGAACGCATAAACGACATTCTTCCCTTTGTTACAAGCGCACAGATAGGTGACAGCACAGACGATGATTTTCTTAAATCTCTGGGTGTTTCCAATTATGATGTATGCATAGTTTCAATAGGAGATAATTTTCAGAATTCTCTTGAAACAACCGCACTCTTAAAAGAACTCGGTGCTAAAAAGGTAATTGCGAGAGCATCAAATGATGTTCAGATGAAATTCCTTCTCCGTAACGGTGCCGATGAAGTGGCATATCCCGAAAAACAATCCGCTATGAGAATAGCAACAAAGTATGCTTCTGAAAGTATTCTCGATTTTCTCGAACTTGATGATAAATACTCAATCTATGAGATGAGAGTTCCGTCGGAATGGAATGGAAAATGCATTTCTGATCTTGACATAAGAAGGAAATACAATATAAACATAATCTCGTTGAAACGCAATGGTCAGATGTGCGTTCCGATGCCCGATACAATGCTGGATCTTGATGATATCGTTCTTGTTATAGGCGATATAGAAGACATCCAGAAATGTTTTAAAGTGAAGTAAAAAAACAACTCCCAAAAGGGAGTTGTTTTTTTACTTATCCTTGCGGTAATTAACAACAAAAATTCCTATGCATACAAGTATCAGCGAGATAAGACTGTTGATACTAATAGCCTCCGCTATTTCTCCCAAGAAAATCGCCGAAAGCAAAACACCGAAAATCTGTTTTGTAAATCCATAGACAGATATTTCAGAAACGGGATTGTGTTTTAAAAGAAGCGACCATAATGTATAAGCCGCAGCAGATACAAACGCAAGATACAAAAGAAGAATTACAGATGAAACAACGCCAAAAGATATTCTTCCACCTATCAAAAATCCTGTCACAGCGAGAATGATTCCGCCTATAAAAAACTGCCATCCGCTAAGCATCATAGGATTATCATCTTTAGAAAATTTCTTCATCATTATAGATGAAAAAGCCGATGCAACTGTTGAAATAAGAATAAATCCTTCTCCCGTAAGTGAAAACGAAAAATCATATGAAAATCCTTTCATATTTATAATCATAACACCGATAAATCCGATTATACAACCAATTATTTTTTTAGCGGTAAGGTTTTCAAGTTTAAAAACAACCGCTGAAAGAATAAGCGTTATAAAAACACTTGTTCCGATTATTACCGAAGCTTTCACTCCCGATGTTCTTGCAAGACCTATATAATAGAAGAAATACTGTATTACCGTCTGAAAAAGAGAAATGACAAAAACTTTTCCTATTGATTTTTTCTTAGGATAAAGAAATTTTTTCGATAAAAGCGATGATATTATAATCACCATTATTCCTGCTATCGCAAATCTTATCCCCGCAAAAAGAATTTGAGCACCAATATCGTCTGAAGGAATGTTAAAAAGATGAAATCCCTTTTTAACAGCAGGAAAAGCACTTCCCCATAACATACAGCAGAAAAGGCTTAAAAGGCATACAAAAACGGGCTTTTTAAGAATATTGTTTTTCTTTTCCATAAATTTTAAAATTCAGTCCTTATAAATAAATCAAGGGTACATTCAGTACCCTTAATTATTATGCATTTTATTCTTTGAGTTCGCCAAGCTTGAATGATATTGTACGTGTTGTTTTGTTTCCGTCTTCGTCATATCTTACTACTACAGCAGTAGCGGTATCACCGGGCTTGTATCCTTCAAGAGCATCCATAACTGTCTGCGAACTGTAAACTTCAAAGCCGTTTATTCTTGTTATTATATCGCCGGCTTTTATATCTTCTGTTGCTATATCACAATCTTCCGCTATTTCGGCAATATAAAGACCGGGGATTCTTCCGTTCTGCGAAGCGATTTCAGGAGAAACGGGTGTATATGTAATTCCTACTCTCGGTCTTCCCGTAACATAACCCGTTCTGATTATATCGTTTATAACGGGAATAGCTTCGTTTATTGAGATTGCAAATGTAAGATTTTCAAGGTCTGAATTGATACCTGTATATTTGAAGTTGTTTATTCCGATAACCTGAGCGTATTCATTGACAAGCGGACCGCCCGAGTTTCCCGGGTTTACAGATGCGTCGGTCTGGATATAGTTCATTTCATAGCTGTTCTGATTGAGCTGTAAAGTTCTGTTAAGACCCGAAACATATCCGCCCGTAAATGTATTCGAGAAAACCCCTCCCGAATAACCTATCGCATAAACTCTTTCACCGATGATTATATCATCTGAATTACCAAGCTGTGCAGGAACAAAATCTTTCTTATCGGTAATCATTTTAAGAACGGCAAGGTCTGTTCTTGTGTCTGTTCCAACGAGTGCAAGGTCATAAACTTCGCCGTCGGTTGTCATTGCCTTCATAGCATAAGCGCCTGTTATAACATGGTCGTTTGTAACTATGTATCCGTCGTTTGTAAGGATAATTCCCGAACCGGCCGATTGCTTCATACCATCTTTTGAAACACTTGCTCTTATGCTTACAACAGAGGGAACAATCTCTCTGTAAACGCCTTCTGAGGTAAATGTTCCGTTTGCGTTATAATATCTGTTGTATGAATCAGGTTTATCCGAATTCGTAATATTGTGTTTGTCTGATGTGGCATCAGGGTCAGGCTTCTGCTGTTCATCTGGAATGTCATCTTCGAATTCGAATCCATAGATATCATCGCCATAGCCCTTGTCGTTTTTATCCTCGTTGTCTTTATCGTCTTTATCTGATTTATCATCAGGATTTTCTTTATCATCCTTATCTTCATCATCTTCGTATTCCGAGATGCTTTCATCGGGTTTTTCATAAATGCTTGCAAAATAATTGTTTGTTGAAAGAAAAGCAAACAAGAATACAAAAATACCGATTACGCAGACAGACATAAGAGAAAGTGCAACAATTCCGCTTCTTCTTTTCTTTTTTCCTGTTGTTTCGAGATTCTGCGGAACAAATTCAGCAAACTTGGGTTCAGCATCGGGATTATTCATATCTCTCGGCAGAGGATATTTCTGATAGAAACTTTCCTGCTCAAAATAATCCTTATGCGGTTTTTCTTCTTTTTTAATTGTTTCTGTTACTGCTTCGGAGATTTCATTTTCGTTGTTAAGATTATATTCCATCTTCTTCTCCTTTACGCTGAGATTTTCTGTCGGACTTTTTATTCGCTGTCTTAAGACCGAATGAAAATTCTGTATATTCGCCCGGTTTACTCTTGACTATGATGTGTCCGTCATGAAGATTTACTATCGAACGTACAATCGCGAGACCAAGACCAACGCCTGTTTTGTCTTTACCGTGAGATTCGTCGGTTTTATAGAATCTTTCAAAAACTCTCGGGATTTCTTCTTCTGTAAGACCGCCACCGCTGTTTCTTACAGCAACATATGTCTTTCCGCCTTCCTTTGTGAAAGAAAAGGCGATATATCCGCCTATATCGACAAACTTTATCGCGTTTTCGATAAGGTTATAGATTATCTGTTGAACAAGGTCGCTGTCCGCAACGATATAATGCGGGGGAGAGTCGAGTCCCAAAACATCAACATGTCTGTCTGTAATTCTCTTTTCAAAAAGGAATACAGTTTTTATTGTGAGTGCAGTTATATCGAATTCTTCCTGCTTCATCTTTATTTCGCCCGATTCATATTTTGAAATGTTGAGCATTGAGCGCACCATTCTTGAAAGGCGGTTTATTTCTTCAGAAACTATTGTTAAATACTGTTTATGCATTTCAGGTGGAATTGTTCCGTCTAATATACCGTCAACAAATCCGCCGATACTTGTCATAGGAGTTTTGAGTTCATGGGATACATTCGCGATAAAGCTTTTTCTCGAACTTTCAAGTCCTTCAAGAGAATTTGCCATGTTGTTCATAGCGGCGGCAAGTTCTCCGAACTCATCGCTGTCGGTGATTTTCAGTTTTTCTGAAAAATCTCCTTTACCGAAACGTTCTGCGGCTTTCATCATATCGCTTACAGGCTTCATCATATCTCTTGTAACAAAATAAAGAATCACAAAAGTTATCGCTGTTGATATTGCAAAAACAGAAACAAATGTTTTTATTATGTCTGTTACAAGGCCGTTATAATCATCTGTCGCTGTATATATGATTATAAAGAATTCTCCCTTTTCTGTATAAATGGGGAGTGCGAACGAAAAAACTCTTCTCCCGAAGAAATCTTCAAGTGTAGACCCCGATGAAAAAGAACCTTCGGATGGAGTGTTCTGTATAACCGAATTATCGAGTATCTTATATAGCTGTTCGTCATTTGTAGAAACAAGACATTTACCGGTTGAAGTTTCAACGACAGACATATCATAATCGGGAATAATATCGAGATATCTGGTTTCTTTGTCAAGAGCGGCCAAGCCTTCCTCTGTTTTAAGGTCGTTTTCATTTATACATATTTCTATGTTATCTGAAATAACCGCAGCGGTTTCAGAAAGTGAATCCTTTATGTCGTTCTTATATACATTTACTACTGTTATAGCAATAACGGTTCCTATACAGATTATAGCCGAAAGAATAACTGCGGCGCAGAGAGAAAAGTATTTTGTTATCATTCTGTTTTTCATTCAGCCGCACCTTCTTTCATTTTAATTAAAGAGAGCCGATTATTTAATCGGCTCTTCTGTGGTTTCAAATTTATAGCCTACACCCCATACGGTTTTGAGTACCCATTTGTCAGATACCCCTTCAAGCTTTTCACGAAGACGCTTTATGTGAACGTCTATTGTTCTTGAATCACCGTAATATTCAAAGCCCCATACTTCATCAAGAAGCTGGTCTCTTGTATAAACTCTGTTGGGATTGGAAGCGAGGTAGAAAAGAAGTTCAAGTTCCTTAGGAGGAGTGTCAAGAACCTTTCCGTCAACTTTGAGTTCGTATCTTGTCATGTTAACCTGAAGCTTGTCATAAGAAACTTCTTTCGATTCTATTTCGGGAGCTGTCTGACCTGCTCTGCGGTAAACCGCCTTTATTCTTGCAACAACTTCCTTTGCGTCGAAAGGCTTTACTATGTAGTCGTCAGCGCCGAGTTCAAGGCCTAAAACTTTATCAAATGTTTCTGATTTTGCAGTAACCATAAGTATCGGAACATTTGATTTTTTTCTGATTTCTCTGCAAACCTGCCAACCGTCCATAACGGGAAGCATAATGTCAAGAAGAATGACATCGGGCTTTGTCATATTGAATTTTTCAATACCTTTTTCGCCATCGTGTGCGAGAATAACTGTATATCCTTCTTTTTCAAGATAAATTCTGAGTAATTCGCATATGTTGATATCATCGTCAACAACAAGTATTTTTTCGAGCGCCATCTTAGCTTTCCCCTCTCTAAAAATATTCATAATAACATTATACTTTATTTATAATTACTAATTGTGAACAAATTGTAAACAATACAGCTCGTGAAAATAGTCATATGATAACAAATATAACTATTAACGATTTATGATTTTTGTGTATAATTACAAAAAATATAAAAATGACACTTTTCACTTGCATTTTTATACCAAAGTAAGTAAAATAGTTATTAGCACTCACACCCTTTGAGTGCTAATAACAGTTTATAATCAATTTTAAATACAGGAGGAAAACGGTATGACAATCAAGCCTTTACAGGACAGAGTCGTTTTAAAAATGACAGAAGCAGAGGAAACAACAAAGAGCGGAATTATCCTCACAGGAAGCGCTAAGGAAAAGCCTGAAATCGCTGAAGTTATCGCAGTCGGCGAAGGAAAGAAAGACGTTACAATGACAGTTGAAAAGGGCGATAAGGTTCTTATCCAGAAGTATAGCGGAACAAATGTCAAGGTTGACGGCGAAGAATATATCATCGTTAAAATGGATGACATTCTCGCAGTTGTAAAGTAAATCATATCTACTATTATATATAAAGGAGAGAAATCACAATGGCAAAAGATATTATTTATGGTGAAGAAGCGAGAAAGTCGCTTCAGGCAGGTATTGATAAGCTTGCCGATACAGTTAAAATTACATTAGGCCCCAAGGGCAGAAATGTAGTTCTCGATAAGAAATTCGGTGCACCCCTCATCACAAACGACGGTGTTACAATCGCAAAGGAAATCGAACTCGAAAACGCTTTTGAAAATATGGGTGCTCAGCTTGTAAGAGAAGTTGCAACAAAAACAAACGACGCAGCAGGCGACGGTACAACAACAGCAACACTTCTCGCTCAGGCACTTATCCGCGAAGGAATGAAGAACATAGCAGCAGGCGCTAACCCCATGATAGTTAAAAAGGGTATCTCAAAGGCTGTTGATACAGCAGTAGCTGCTATCGTTGCAAATTCAAAGGCAGTAAGCGGAACAGAAGATATCGCAAGAGTAGCAACAGTTTCATCTGCTGATGAAAACGTTGGTAAACTCATCGCTGATGCTATGGATAAGGTTACAGCAGACGGTGTTATCACAATCGAAGAAAGCAAGACAGCTGAAACATA
>CALGTU010000215.1 GCA_937901465.1 uncultured Clostridia bacterium
CAATGGCTCATCCCTTAGGTGCACTTTATGGTACACCATACGGTGTTGCAAACGCAATTATCCTTCCTACAGTTATGGAATATAATGCCGAAGCAACAGGCGAAAAATACAGAGATATCGCAAAGGCTATGGGCGTTTCGGGAACAGAAACAATGACACAAGAAGAATACAGAAAAGCAGCTATTGACGCTGTAAAGAAACTTTCTTCTGATGTAGGAATCCCTTCAGACCTTAAAGATATCGTTAAGGAAGGAGACATCGCATTCCTTTCACAGTCAGCTTTCGATGACGCTTGCCGTCCCGGAAACCCCAAGGATACATCAGTTGCTGATATAGAAAAACTCTATCGTTCACTTATCTAAATAACAACAGCAAAAGCCGTACCCTATAAAGTACGGCTTTTGAACTTTTGCGTCTTTTTAAAAATTTTTCTGAAAGTTTGTAACGAAATTCATTCTGCTTTGTCAAATATATAGAGGGAGGGAAAATATGAATACAATTGAAGAGCTCTACAATACATATTTTCACGATGTTTACCTTTATATGATGTCACTCTCAAAAAGTGAGGAGATTTCAGAAGAAATCACCCAGGAAACTTTTTTCAGGGCGATGAAATCCCTTGATAAGTTCGAAGGCAAAAGCAGTATAAAAACCTGGTTGTGTCAGATAGCGAGAAACCTTTTTATAAACCATATAAAAAAACAGAAACGTTTTTCAGATGATGAAATCGCACCTAATATACCTGATGTAAAGGCTGATTTTGTTGAGAAAATCAGCGATAATTCAGAAGCCGTTTCTATACATAAAATTCTTCATAACCTTGAAGAACCATATAAGGAGGTTTTCTCGCTTCGTGTTTTCAGTGAACTTTCTTTCAAACAGATAGCCGATATTTTCGGCAAGACTGAAAGTTGGGCGAGAGTAACATTCCATCGTGGAAAACTTAAAATTTCAGAGAAACTGGAGGAAAAATATGAATAAGACATCCTGCGAACTCATAGGCGATCTTCTTCCTTTATACGCAGATAAAGTGTGTAGTGAAGAAAGTCGTGAACTTGTTGCAAAGCATATTTCAGAATGTGAAAAATGCAGAAAAGAATTAGAGATAATGGAAAAACCCGTAAACGCTGATTTCAAAGACGATATAGCCGTTATCAAGCGTATAAAAAGACGAATGTTCATAGAAAATGTCGTTACTGTTGTAATGATAAGCATCTTTCTTTTAAGCGTATGTAATCTGGGATTTTTAGTTATGTTCACATCAGATTTACCTATGGGATATTATGAATATGGTTTAGAGGACAAAATCTGCGTTGAAGAAGACGCCGACGGAAACTTATGGTTTGTAAGAAAAGAAGGGGCGAAAAAATCCTTCTTTCTTCTTCCTGATGTTTATGATGAAAACG
>CALGTU010000216.1 GCA_937901465.1 uncultured Clostridia bacterium
GTTTATCGGCAGCACTTTTTTCTACTCTTACCGCTACTTTCTGATAGTTTGCACCTGCACCTGTAACCTCAGTCATTCTGATAAATTTTTCTTTATCAACTCCGGACATTTCATTGAGTTTATTGGCAAGTGCTGTTGTCTGTTCGAGAGTGTAATTTCCGTTACGATAAACCGTCGGGTCGAGAATGATATTGTAAACTGTTGCAGACTGAGCGAGAACCTCACCGTCAGCGGCATATATAGAACCTCTCTTTGCGGGGATTTCTACACTTCTGAACTGACTGCTGTTAGCTCTTGCACGATATTCTGTGCTGTTTGTTACTGAGGTTGCAAAAAGATTTATAACTACCCAGGTTATCGCAACAATAAACGCTATCGACACCAGGATATTAAGTCGGAATTTCATACTTTTCGTCGGCATAATCTTTTATTCACCCTCCTTGTAACAGATTTTTTCCTGCTTGATAAAAGCACATTTAGGGCAGTGGGGTGAACGCTGAGCATTCTACCCTTTACTGCCCCTTATGTATCATAGTATTGCTTTATCCGCCAAGATATTCCATCAGTTCATAAAACTTATTCTTTATGTTTACAAACGCATTGGATTCAGTCTCTGCTATCTCGATAACATCGTTGTTCTGAAGGCTGACATATTCAACCTGTGATTTATCGAGTTTTTTGAGACCAAGAACATTTTCGGCATAATCCTCAACGCTCTCTATTGAGGTTCTGCCATCAAGTTCAGCTTTCATTCTTACTCCGTTGCTGTATTCAACATCAACGGCTTTTGTCATTTTTGTTATCTCCGCCTGAAGACAGGTTTCTTCTGCTTTTCCGTAAAGAACAAAACACATAAGCGTACCTGCGAGCGCAATTGCCGCAACTGTTTTTACAGCAGAAAAACCTTTCGGCGCTGCTTTTGCAGAACGCTTGATCATCTGCTCACGCTTTGGCTCTGGCGCTGCTTTATGATATTCATACCTTGAGAGGTCGTAAGCAAGATTAGTCTGTTTGCTCATCACGTCTTATCCTTTCTATTATTCTTAACTTCGCGCTGCGGCTGCGGTTGTTTTCTTCAATCTCTTCAGCCGTTGCCTCAATAGGTTTTTTATTTATAAGTTTTCCCTGAGGCTTTTTGTTGCATACACATACCGGGAACTCGGGAGGGCATGTACAGCCTGTACAGAACGACGCAAAGCGTTGTTTGACAAGCCTGTCCTCTAAAGAATGGAATGTTATTATACAGAGTCTTCCGCCGATTTCAAGAGCATCGAAAGCTTTATCAAGTCCTTCTGAAAGATGCGTAAGTTCTCCGTTTACTTCCATTCGTATTGCCTGGAAAGTTTTTTTGCAGGGGTTCTTTTCTCTTCTGAATTTCTGGGGAATTGAATTCCTTATTATTTCAGCGAGCTCAAGAGTTGTTTCTATTGTTTTATTTTCTCTTGCCTTTATAATATTGTTTGCGATGCTTCTTGCAAATTTTTCTTCGCCGTATTCAAATATTATTTTTGAAAGGTCGGCATAAGAATATTCATTTACAACATCTTTTGCGGATAATCCCGATTTCGACATTCTCATATCAAGAGGAGCATCATTATGATAAGAAAATCCTCTCTCTGCGTTATCAAGCTGATACGAAGAAACGCCAAGATCCATAAGGATTCCGTTAACCTTATTTATACCAAGATCTGAAAGGGCTATATCCATTTCAGAATAATTGCAATTAACAACAGTTGCGTTATAATCTTTGAGTCTTTCTGTTGCAACCGCTACCGCATCGGGATCTCTGTCAAGAGAAATAAGCTTTCCTGTTGTCAGTCTTTTCGCAATTTCACTTGAATGTCCCGCACCGCCTGCGGTTCCGTCAAGATAAATTCCTTCAGGATTTATGTTAAGTCCCTCAAGGCATTCATTAAGCATTACGGGTTTATGTGAAAATTCCATTAAATATCTATATCCTCCAGTGCAGCGGCAAGTTCTTCATCAGAATATTCTTCATTGAACTTATCCCATCTTTCAGGATTCCATATTTCAGCACGGTTTATATTACCTATTACAACAACATCGTGTCCGAGGTCGGCGTGTTCGCGGAGATTCTGAGAAAGAAGTATTCTTCCCTGGCTGTCTGTTTCGGCAAAAACCGCATTCGCGGCATATTTCTTCTTTGCTGCCTTAGCGAGAGAACCGCCGAGTGACTTAAGCTTGTCTGTGAAAACTTCCCATTCTTCTTCAGAATACACATAAAGACAACCTTCGAGACCGATTGTTACTATGAACTGTGAGCCGAGCGCATCTCTGAGCTTGTTCGGAAACGCCATTCTGCCCTTTGCATCGACTGTATGTTTATAAATGCCCATTAAAGCCTTTGTTGACACGCTTATCTCACCTCTCATTCCGATTGTTGAAAACTCTGTTGAAAGTGTTGAAAATCACCACCCAGTGACACTCATCACCACTTTCCACCACTTTTGCAACAATTTTATCATATATAAAATAAAAGCGCAATCGGAAAAATACCCTATTTTTTTGTGTCGGATTTTATCAGACTAAAATCTGAAACGCAATTTTTTAAACATTTTTCTGATTTGAAAAGTTGAAAAAATCCCGAAAAATAGCCGACTTGTCCTTTTGTACAAAAAATAGAATATACGTTCTGCAGAACGTATATTCTATTTTTAAAAAGATTTTTTTCGACGTTCAACCACAACATATTGTGGTCGGTTTGAAAATAGAGCAATATATCTTGTTGATTAGTTATTTTTACCATAAACTTTTTCTGCATTTGTGATAGTTAAAAATAAAATCTCTCTTTTGCACAAAAACAAAAGGGAGATTTTGTAAACTAATATATATTATTTTTCCTCATTTCAACAAAAAGAAACACCACAACCGCGTTTTTGGGGTTGTGGTGTTGAAAATTTATCTGCGAGGCGGACGCTGTTTATTGACAGGTCTTGCATTGCGATTCATTCTGCGACGTTTTCTCTTTCTCTTGTTTGCAATAATAACAAGAGCTACATATCCTGCAACAAAGAAAAGAACTACGCCAAGAGTTACCTTAAACCAGATTGAACTGAAGAACTTTTTAACAAGGTCAAGATTATAGGCGAGTGCTGATTTTTCAACACCCTGAGATGCAAGAAGGTTTATCTCTGCGAGAGTTTCTCCTGAACATCTGAGTTCGAGTGTACCTATCTTATCCCCTGCTTTAACGGGTGCTTCAATTTCTTTAGGAAGATTTACCTTCTTTTCAATAACCGTTGTTTCGATAGATGTAGGCCAGAACATTTCAAAGCCGTGTTCGGGATGAACAAGAATATGGTCAGCACCTGCCGAATATTTAACAGAAACTTCGCCAAGTTCTTCTGTTACCGAAAGGATTGTTGTTTCTCTGAAATAAGCGAAAGCCCATTCATAAAGTGATTTTGCATCTAAAAACGCGCTCTGGAAATTGTTTCCCTCTTCGTCTTTCATAGGTCCGCCAAGGGTTATCAAAAGGTAATTATATCCGCCGAAACTTGCTGTTGAAGCGAGGCATCTGCCTGCTTCATCGGTTGTTCCTGTTTTTGAAGGACCGATAGGTTCATAATAATAATCACTCGTTCTGAGTATCATTTTATTTGTATGATAAATGTTACGAGGCTCTGTATGCTTATTATTTGCAGGAATTTCATAGCTGTATGTGCTTGCTATTTCTTTGAATTCAGGAAGTGATACGGCATATTCCATAATCTTTGCCATATCCTTTGCTGTTGTATACTGATCCGGATGATGAAGACCGTGTGCATTGACAAAATGGGTATTTTCACAACCGATTTCAGCAGCTTTGTTATTCATCATCTCAACAAAGCCTTCAACGCTTCCACCTACATGGTCGGCGAGAATACTTCCCGCTTCGCACGCTGATTGAAGCATAAGGCCATATAAAAGATCTTCTGCTGTTGCTACTTCGCGTGGGCGGAAATCGGCAGTTGAAGCACCCGACTGATAAAGTTCATCAAAAATATATGAAGGAGCTTCAATCTGAGTATTTTCAAGATCCTCAATATTTTCTATGGCAATAATTGCTGTCATGATTTTTGTAAGCGATGCGGGATACATAACCTTATCGGAATTTTTTTCATAAATAACGGTATCTGTATCGAGATTTATGAGATATGCCGCCTCACTGTAGACTTCTGTGCTTGGGGTAAATGTCAACGCATTTACGGAAATGCTCGAAAACATTGATATTATTACTGCAAACACCAAGATAAATGATAATTTTTTCATTCTGTTTTCTCCCTGATATTCTAAAAAATTATGATTTAAAACTCATTTTAAACTATTATAACAAATTTTTATCCAAAAGAAAAGACCTTTTTTGGTTACAACATTATTACAAAAACACTTTACCTTTATATTAAAATGTGGTATAATAATTTCATTGTGATTATAAAAGTAATTAGGAGTGGATTTATGATTTGTATCACAGGTGACCTTCACGGCGATTTATCACGTCTGGGACACAAAAACATCAGAAAACTCAAAAAAGGCGATTCTCTTATTATATGCGGAGACTTTGGTTGCATATGGGACGGTTCTTCAAAAGAAAATGCAACACTCAAAGCACTAGGAAAGAAAAAATTCAATGTTCTTTTCGTTGACGGATGTCATGAAAACTTTGACCTTTTAGAAAGTTATCCCATAGAAGAATGGAACGGCGGAAAGACAAGAGTTATCTCAGGAAATCTCCGTCAGCTTATGAGAGGCGAACTTTTCGATATCGACGGAAAGAAAATCTTTGCTTTCGGCGGTGGTCAGAGTGAAGATAAAGACATAAAAAAAGAACAGAATAATTGGTGGGAAAGCGAAACTCCTACTGAAGAAGAAATAGAAAACGCTATCGACAACCTTCTCAGTGCGGGAAACAAAGTTGATTACATAGTAACACACGAACCTCCTGCAACTCTTAAGGAATTTTTACAGGTTGATACAAAGCAGAAGAGTGAAATGGGTGCTTATTTCGACAAACTCAAAGATTCTTGTGAATATATCAAGTGGTTTTTCGGAAAATGTCATATAAATCGTTCTATCCCGCCAAAATATCAGGCTGTTTTTGATGAAGTTTTCATTATTGAATAAGAAATTTTAAAGGCACCGACTATATATGGTCGGTGCCTTTTTGTTTTATTTTGAAAATGCAGATTTGAGTTTCTCGAAGAAAGATTGTTTTTTCTTTTCTTCAGGGATTTCTTTTATCCTTGAAGATTCTTCATAAGCTTTTTCAAAGAAAAGTTCCTGAGCATTGATTTTTTCCGAAGATGTTTCTTCTTTATAGCGGTATATTCCGTCTTCGCCCTGAACTCTCGCCTTTACATTATCAGAAAGGAGTGTTGTGAAAATGCCATAAATCCTGTCTGATATACCTTTATCATATATAGGAACGGCAACTTCTACTCTTCTGAGAGTATTTCTTGTCATGAAATCAGCTGAAGAAATATAGACTTTTCTTCCCTCACCCTCGCCGAAAATATAAATTCTTGAATGTTCGAGATATCTTCCGACAATGCTTGTAACCTTTATATTTTCTGTATAATCCTTAACTCCTGAAACAAGGCAACATATTCCTCTTATTACAAGGTTAGTTTTGACGCCCGCTTTTGAAGCCTCGATAAGTTTTTCGATTATAACCTTATCTGTGAGAGAATTGAGTTTAAGCCCGATATACGCAGGATTTCCCATTGTAGCAAGTTCAATCTGTTCATCAATCATAGCGATAATTTTATTCTGAAGACATTTTGGTGCTACAAGAAGATGATTTGTATGTTCAACACAGTTACCGAGAGAAAGTGCATTGAAGATATTTACTGCCTCAAGACCGATTTCGGTTGAAGCTGTTATAAGCGAAAGGTCGGTATATAAAGCGGAAGTTTTTTCGTTATAGTTTCCTGTTCCGACTTGAGTTATAAACTTTACACCATTACCGTTTTTCTTTGTTATGAGAAGAAGTTTTGAATGAACCTTAAGTCTGTCAAGCCCGTAGATTACGGTACAGCCTGCGTCTTCAAGTTGTTTTGACCAGCCGATGTTGTTTTCTTCGTCAAAACGAGCACGAAGCTCAACGAGAACTAAAACTTCCTTTCCGTTTTCCGCGGCATCTATGAGTGCTTCTATAATCTTACTGTTCTTTGCAACGCGATAAAGTGTTATTTTTATAGAAACAACATCTTTATCAGAACCCGCTTCTTTGAGAAGATTGATAAATGGCTTTATGCTCTGATATGGATAAGAAAGAAGAACATCTCCTTTTTCAACTCTTTCCATAACAGGCATATTATCAGGAAAATCAGGTGATTTCTGTGGAACTCGACGATTGAAGAAAAGTTCGTTATGTTCTGAAAGGCGATTACTTAACGAAAATACAAATGAAAGGTCTAAAGGTCCTTTTACCTGATATGTCTGCCATTTTTCTATTTCAAGGTTTTCGCAGATGAATTTGAGTGCGGCATCTCCGAGTTTACGGGTATATTCCATTCTCACGGGAGAAAGTTTCTTTCTTTTACGAAGAAGTTCTTCCATAGCCTCGCGAAAATCGTCAACATCGTGGTCTAAAGACTCATTAGGGTCGATATCGGCATTTCTTGTTATTCTTATAAGTGATTTTGAAAGGATATTGCATCCTTCAAAAACAGTCGGAACATAATGGAGAATAAGTTCCTCAACAAGCATAAATCTTTTCTTGCTCTGTGTAGGAAGAAATATTGCTCTTTCAAAAACCCCGTTAGCGCAAGGAACTATTCCGAGTTTTGCCGAACCGCTTTTGGTTTCGATATATACAACGGCATAGATTTCCTTATTTTTAAGAAACGGAAAAGGATGCTTTTTATCTATAATCTGAGGAGAAAGGAGCGGTTTTATTTCTGATGCAAAATATGCCGCAAGATATTTTTCTTCTGAGCCTGAAAGGTCCTTGAAATTAACCTGCTCTACCCCGTATTCTCCAAGTTCGTTTATTATATTATGATAACTCATAACATTCTGTTCGGAAAGCGACGCTGCTATCGGAAAAATCTCGTCAATCTGTTCTTCTGCGGTTTTACCTGTTTTATTTTCTCTTTCTGTGGGATCTATGAGCATTTTATCGAAAAGCGAACCCACTCTTACCATGAAGAATTCATCTAAATTGCTCTGAAAAATCGATGAGAAAGTAAGTCTTTCGCATAAAGGAACGCTTTTATCTTCTGATTCTTCGAGAACTCGTTTATTGAATTTAAGCCAGGAAAGTTCTCTGTTATCAAAACATTTTTTTACTGACATATATAAACACCTCAAATAAATTATTGAAGTTCTTTGAGCCAGAGTGCCGAAACGGCATCTGACGGCATATTAAGGTCGCCTCTTGGCGAAACTCCCACAGAGCCTACCTTACAACCATCAGGAAGGCAGGAACGCTTGAACTGCTGTGAGAAAAATCTTTTTACAAATGTTATAAGCCATTTCTTTATCGTTTCTCTGTCATAATCTCCCGCAAAGGCATTTTCGGCCATGCGGAGTATCTTTTCGGGAGAAAATCCGAAACGGATAAAATAATAGATAAAGAAATCATGAAGTTCATAAGGACCTACAAGGTCTTCTGTTTTCTGCGAGATAACGCCGTTTTCAGCAGGGATAAGTTCGGGGCTTACGGGAGTATCAAGAACATCTCTTAAGATATCTCCTGCTTCTGAATTTTTTGCTTCATAAGCTACAAGATGACGCACAAGTGTTTTGGGAACAGAGCCGTTCACTCCATACATTGACATATGGTCTCCGTTATAGGTTGCCCAGCCGAGAGCGAGTTCTGAAAGGTCGCCCGTTCCGACAACTATTGCGTTATACTGATTTGCCTTATCCATAAGAACCTGTGTTCTCTCTCTTGCCTGTGAGTTTTCATAGGTTACATCATGAACATCGGGGTTATGTGAGATATCTTTGAAATGTTGAGAAACACTTTCTTTTATATTTATTTCTTCTAAAGATGTTCCATAAATCTTTGCGAGTTCACAAGCGTTGTTATAGGTTCTGTCAGTTGTTCCGAAACAAGGCATTGTTATTGTTTTTATGCCTTTTCTGTCAAGTCCTAAAACATCGAAAGCACGGACTGCTACTATCAGAGCGAGTGTTGAATCAAGCCCGCCTGAAAGACCTAAAACAACATTTTTACAACCGATATGGCGGAGTCTTTTAACAAGGCCTGCTGTCTGGATTGAAAGAATTTCTTCGCATCTTTCTTTAAGTTTTCCTTTATCCTCGGGGATAAATGGTGTTTTTGAAAATCTGCGTGAAAGCTTTGTTTCGCCGATTTCAAAATAGATTTCTTCGCCGAAGAATTCGTGTGAAGAAACAAATTCTTTATTGCGTTTTCTTTCGGATATAAGTCTTTCTGTGTCTATATCGGCAATAATAAGTCTTTCATCTGAAAAAGGCTTTGTTTCTGAAAGGATAATTCCGTTTTCGACAATGAGAGAATATCCCGAAAAAGCGAAATCTGTCGAAGATTCACCCGTTCCCGCACCTGATGATACTATCGCACATATACTGCCCATTGACTTTGCTTTTTTCATTGTTCTGATTCTTTCTCTTCTTCCGACAAGATGAGGTGTTGCTGAAAGTTCAAATATAATCTTTGCGCCGTTTTCAGCGAGTTTTGTTGTGAGTGAATCAGAAGAAATCATATCGTCTGATATTACAACTCCGAAAGAAAAATCATCGTTATTATAATGGCGGAACACCTTTTTAGCACCGAATGAAACAAGTTCTCCGTCTATTTCAACGACACTTCTCTCTTCCTTTATATTATCAGCTGATGTGAAATATTTTTCCTCAAAACCGTTAATACTTGTTTTAGGAACTATTGCTGTTACATTTCCGCCGAAAGTAACCGCAGCACAGTTATAGAGTTTGTCCTCATAAAGAAAAGGAAGCCCCACTATCGAAATTATATCAAGGTTTTCGGTTTCTTTTGCAATTTTAAGAAGATTTTCTCTTGCGGAGTCTATAAGTGTTTTCTGGAAAAACAAATTCCCACAGGTAGCGCCTGTTATAGAAAGTTCGGGGAAAGAGATTATCTTTACTCCCTCTTTTTCGGATTTTATGATAAGGTCAATGATATTTTTCGCATTATATTCACAGTCTGCGACCTTGATATCGGGAATTCCACATGCTATTTTGAGAAAACCGTTGTTCATAATAAAAAACCTCCGCAAATATGGATACACCAATTTATGCGGAGGTTTATTTTATTATGATATCAGTCAAAATAGCCTTTTGCGGCATAAAGTTCCGCCATAAGAACGTTTCCGCCTGCGGCGCCGCGAAGAGTGTTATGAGAAAGGCTTACAAATTTATAGTCATATTGGCTGTCGGGACGAAGGCGACCGATAGAAACTCCCATTC
>CALGTU010000217.1 GCA_937901465.1 uncultured Clostridia bacterium
TAAGTTCCATACGGTTATTGGTAGTCTGTTCCTCTCCGCCTGAAAGTTCTTTTATATGTTCTCCGTATTTAAGAATAGCACCATATCCGCCGGGACCGGGATTTCCTGAACAAGCACCGTCGGTAAAAATTTCAACTCTTTTTTTCATAATATTCTCCTTGATTATAGCACATAAAACCTAAAAGCCCTGCTGTTATGCAAGGCTTTTTAGGTGTTATGAAAATTATTGAGAGAGTAATAGGGTAACAATGAAAAATAATTAGCTAAGTTACAAATATAACTTAATCTACTAAGATTATAACAGATTATGCTGATTGCCGTCAATGCACATACCACAAGAAAAACACTTTTAAATTTTATATATTATGTCTTTTGTTAATGTTATCGAAATTATAAAGACATATTTTATTAACATTCAAATATGTATTTGTCAAAATATTTTATTTGCAAGTGGTTGCTAGGACTACGCATGTCAAAAAAATAAAGCCGTCGGATTTCTCCAACGGCTTATTTTCGGCTTTTTTCAGCCTTTTCTGGCTGGGGTGCTAGGATTCGAACCTAGGGAATGGTAGAGTCAGAGTCTACTGC
The DNA here is from genome assembly GCA_937901465.1 of uncultured Clostridia bacterium. GTDB lineage: Bacteria > Bacillota > Clostridia > Oscillospirales > Ruminococcaceae > RGIG4131. The sequence continues at coordinate 589 of CALGTU010000217.1, forward strand.
CTTACCGCTTGGCGACACCCCAATGTTTTTTTGTCAACATTAAGATTATACACCAAGAGAAAATGTTTGTCAATACCTTTTTTTAAAAAAATCAAAAAAGTGATATAAGAAATGCAATTATCGTTATAAGAAAAACAACCGAAAAGACCGTTCCTATCGTTAAGAGCACCTTTTTTATGCGGTTATGACGAACTATCGCTTTTAAAATTTCAGGTGCTGATTGAAATCTTTTTTCAGGTTCACAATTAGCACATTTTTCGTATATTTTCTTTATATATCCGTCATATCCTGTTATTTCAGACGCTCTCTGAAGTGTTACACCAAGAGAATAGATATCAGTTCTGAAATCGTGGTCTTTTGCGATAAACTGTTCGGGTGCTGCGTAACCCATTGTTCCGAAATAATTCTTGCTGTCATCACCGACAAGTCTTGAAACGCCGAAATCAATGAGTTTAAGACTTCCATCAGGGCAGATTATTATATTTGCGGGTTTTATATCACCATGAACAATTCCGTTTTTATGAAGTATTCCTATTGCATATACAAGCCATACAGCGAGCCTCGGAATATCACTTTCGGGAAATTTATCGTTTTCAAGAAGATGCAGAAGTGTATCCCCTTCAATATATTCATCTATCGTTGTTGTTTTTCCACCATTCTGCATAATGACATAGGTTTTAGCAAAATTATCGCTGTCTGCCTCACGGAGTTTTTCGAACAAGGCAGATTTATCGCAGTTATATTCTCTTTTAACATATTTTTTACCATCGGCTGAATTTCTGACAAGAGTAACCTTGCAGAGTTCTGATGAAGAAAGCTCTTCTATTATTTCAAGTTCGCCCGATGTATAATATTTTTCAGACAACTCTATCACCTTTTCAAACTTTGTAATATTATCATATCATATTATATAAATAATTTCAATGAAAATTGGGCATTATTCAGAAAATAAGTTATTGATATTTCAACATACATATGATATACTAAAATTAGGTATTAATAGATATTTATAACACATCTTAAAAATCAGGGAGGTGGCGAAAATGGCCGCATCGTTCGACTTTAATAAAAACGAACTTATTGAAGCGGTTTCACGCCGCACAAACGACTATGTCGTCATACATGATTTTTCAACAGGTCTCACAAAAATTCCCGAAGAGATGAAAAACACTTTCGGTTTTTCAACAGACACTCCTAAAGGCTTTTTCGAAACCTGGATGAAACTTATGCACGATGAAGACATCGAAAACATAAATATATCCTCAAACAACATCAAGAGAGGAATTTCAGACGCTCACGATGTTGAATACAGAGTAAGGGATAAGGTTGGCGGCTGGGTTCATTTCAGAGAAAGAGGAGAAGTTATCCGTGACGGAATGGGTAAACCCTCACTCTATTTCGGGACAATCTCTAACATAGGAAGAAAAGACCATATCGACAGCATTACAGGTCTTCCTAAAAAGAGAGAATTTGAAAGCCGTATAAAACTCTGTATTGCCGAAAAGAAACAGTTCGGAATTATGATACTCAACATCGATAATTTCAAGAACATCAACGCTCTTTACGGAAGAGATTTCGGAGATATGGCTCTGCGTTCCATCGGTCAGGCTATCGTTAAATGTCTGCCCAACAAATGTTCTGCTTATCGTCTTGACAGTGACGAATTCGGAATTATTTTTATCGACGCGCTGAAATCAGATATAAAACAGGTTTTCACAAACATAAACAACAGAACATCTGACCAGCACGAATACAACGGTCATAAATACTACTGCACAGTTTCTGCGGGTTGCTGCAAATACAACGAAGAAAACTCAGGCAGTTTTGATATGCTTGTTGCAAACTCACACAGTGCTCTCGATATCGCCAAGGCGAAGGGTAAGGCCAGAGTTATTTTCCACGACCCCAAACTCACAGAAATCCGTTCGAGAGAACTTCATCTGACAGAGCTTTTACATGACAGCATAAAACAGAATTTCAAGGGATTTGAAGTTCATTGTCAGCCTCAGGTTTATGCCGACAGCGGTTTTATTAAAGGCGGAGAAGCTCTTCTTCGTTGGAAATGTGATGAATACGGCCCTGTATCCCCTGTTGAATTCATACCTATTCTTGAAAAAACAGGTATGATTGCTCCCGTCGGAAAATGGGTATTCGATGAATCTGTAAGAATCTGTGCTAAGTGTATAAAATATAATCCTGATTTCAAAATGAGCATAAACGTTTCTTATGTTCAGCTTCTTGACGATTCGTTCCTTTCTTTCATCGATAAGTCAATGCACAGACATGGAGTTCTCGCGAAGAACATAATTGTTGAATTTACAGAAAGCTGTTTCATCGAAGAAAGAGGAATTGTTTTTGAAGCCTTTGAAAACATCAGAAAAAAAGGCATCAAAATCGCTATGGACGATTTTGGAACAGGTTATTCTTCTCTCGAAGTTTTGAAGGAAGTTCCCGCTGATATAGTTAAAATCGACAGGGCTTTCGTTAAAAATATAAGGACAAGCAATTTTGACAGAACATTCATCAAATTCGTTGTTGAACTCTGTCATGATGTTGGCATAGAAGTGTGCCTTGAAGGTGTTGAAAGAGAAGAAGAATACAAGATTGTTCTTCCCATGAGAATAGATTTTATCCAGGGGTATCTTTTCGGAAAGCCTCTCGATGAAAACACATTTTCTGAAAAATTCCTGAATGTAAGCTAAGGAGAATACTATGCCCGATAATTTTGAAAACGATATTTTTGACGAAATCGAGCAGGTGTTTGAAAAAGAAGACAGACACACAAGGATAATTGTAATCCTCTGTATTGTTCTTGTTATAGCTGTTATTGTCGCTGTTGTTCTCGGCGTGTTCTATTATAAAGAACATAACAAAGTTATATATACTTCAGCCGAAATAGCAACTTTAGAAGAAGAAAACGAAGCTATCATAAAAGCGAAAGACCGTTCGCCTGTTCCTATAAGCGACAACAGATTTTATTTTAAGGATGGACTTCTGGGTGAAGCATGGCTTCCTGTTCTTGAAAATGTTCCTAAAAACGAACTTGACGGAATGTCTTTTGAAACAGATGAAAAAGGCAGAATTTATTATGCCGAGAATGGAGAGAAAATCACAAAATTCGGTATAGATGTTTCTGCTCATCAGCATGATATCGACTGGGAAAAAGTAAAAGCCGACGGTGTTGAATTTGTTATGATAAGAATAGGCAACCGCGGATACGAAACAGGAAATATATCGTTTGACAAAAAATTCAGAGACAACATAAGAGGCGCTAAAGCAGCAGGTCTTCCCGTGGGCGTTTATTTCTTCTCTCAGGCTATATCACTTGAAGAAGCAGTTGAAGAGGCTGAATTCGTAATCGAAATGCTTGACGGTGAAGAACTTACATATCCCGTTGTTTATGACTGGGAAATCATAGGAACAGATCCCGCAAGAACAGATACGGTTTCTGCCGAAACAGTCAGCGATTGTGCGGTTGTTTTCTGTGAGATGATGAAAAACGAAGGCTATAAGCCTATGGTTTATATGTCAAGAAGAATGGGATATTTCAAGTTTGATTTATCAAGACTTACAGAATATGATATCTGGCTCGCCGAATACGGTGATGTTCCTACGATGTTCTATCAGTTTGATATGTGGCAGTATTCCTGCACAGGAACTATCGACGGAATAGAAGGCGATGTCGATATGAACATATGCTTTAAGGATTATTCAACAGAAGAATAAAATAAACTCGGTAACAGAATCGTTACCGAGTTTTTATTTTTATTTACATAAGTGCACGGACATTTTCAGCTGTTGCTATGCCCTCTGTAAAAGCAGTTGCGTTAGAAGCAGCAAGTCCCATATTGAAAGCGTAGTAAAGGTCGCCCTCGCTATCTAAATATCCTGCGATAAACCCTGCCGCAAGGCTTTCTCTCGCTCCTACTGTGTTTACAACGTTGCCCTTTGGTGCGGGAGAATGGAATGCTTTTCCGTCCTTTGAAACAAGAACTGTTCCTTCTGCACCGAGATAAACAATAACATTCTGTGCTCCTTCTTCAACAAGTTTTCCCGCATACCATGCCGCCGATGAAGCATCTTTTAAAGTTGTTTCAAAATACTTTTCTATTCCCTGTTTATCTGTTCTTACGAGAAAAGGGTTGTATTCAAGAAAATCCTTAAAACAATCATTTTCGGTATCAACAACTATATCTATTTCTCTGTCGCCGAAAGTTTTTAGGATATCGGTGTAATAATCTTCGGGAAATCCCGAAGGAATTTTACCTGTTAAGATAAGAGTATCACCCTTTGTTAAGAAATCAAGCTTTCCGTAAAGATGTTCTATATCTTTTTTGGTGACGCTTATTCCCTTTCCGATAAGGTTTGTTGGTTTAACACCGTCAAGCATGATATTCACGCAGTCAGAACCGCTTCCCTTTACCTTTACAAACCCTGTTGAGCAACCGCTTTCTGTGAGTGCTTCTTCAATAAAACGGCCAACATCATCAGGAACAAATCCTACTGTCATATTCATATATCCGAGGTTTCCGAGCATAAGAGAAGTATATACTCCTCCGTCGCCTATAAACACTCTGGACTTTTCAATTTCCGTATCCTTGCCCTTTTCAAGATTATTTACTCTTGTATAATAATTGACAACGGGGTATGGTATTACCGAATATATCATTTTCTTCACTCCCGATGAAATTTTCTGTAATTGATTGTAACACAAAATACCGCATTTGTAAATAGTTTATTCCTTGACTTTGACCTCATTTTATGATAGATTTATATCAGAGGGAGAAGTTCTCCCGTATTTTTTTGGAGGTAGAATATTATGGGTTGCAGTCATAACTGTTCCGAATGTTCATCTAAATGTTCGGAAGAAAGTCTTATAAAAGAAACAAATAAGCAATCAAAAGTAAAAAAAGTCATAGGAATTGTCAGCGGTAAAGGCGGAGTAGGAAAATCTCTCGTTACTTCTATGATGGCCGTTTCTATGCAGAGAAAAGGCTATAAAACAGCTATTCTCGACGCTGATATAACAGGTCCTTCAATTCCTGAAGCTTTCGGTATTCACGAAAGAGCAGACGGAAGCGAAGAAGGCATTATCCCCTGCGTTTCAAAAATGGGAACAAAGCTTATGTCGGTAAATCTTCTTCTTGAAGATGAATCTGACCCTGTTGTATGGAGAGGTCCCGTTATCGCGGGAACAGTTTTACAGTTCTGGACAGACACAATCTGGGGCGATGTTGACTTTATGTTCGTTGATATGCCTCCCGGAACAGGCGATGTTCCGCTTACTGTTTTCCAGTCACTCCCCGTTGACGGAATAATCGTTGTTACTTCTCCGCAGGAACTTGTTTCAATGATTGTAGGAAAAGCTGTTAAAATGGCAAAGATGATGAATGTTCCTGTTATCGGAATAGTTGAAAACATGTCTTATTTTGAGTGTCCCGATTGTAAGGGGAAACACAACATTTTCGGTGAAAGCAACATTGAAGCTTTAGCTGCGGAATATGAAATCCATTCGGTTTCAAAAATTCCTATGAACCCTGCTCTTGCAAAGGCTTGCGATAAGGGTGCTATCGAACTTTTCGACGGCAACTGGCTTGATGACCTTGCTGATAAAGTCGAAAATATATAAAAAACAAACTGTCGGAAAATCTTCCGACAGTTTTTATTTTTAGAATAATATTCCCTTAAAGCAAAGGTCGGGGCGGTTTTCGTCAAAATTCCAGGTATGGAAAGAATCTCCCCCGCAGTATTTATACTCTTTACAGCCTTTGCACTTGTGAGAGTCTTTTCTGAAAACCTGAAATTTGTTTTCCCAAGTTTCTTTGAAATCATCTTTTCTGATATTCCCCTGAATAAGTTCGGGACGACGTTCGATATCGAGGCAAGCACCTATATCTCCGTTATACATAACGCTTGCGGCATATATTCCCGCGTTGCAAAGAAAATACCAGGGGCGGACTTCTCTTTCGAGTTCTTCGCCTAAATAGTGGCTACAACCATAAACTACTTCCATAGAATTCTTGAATCGATGTTCTTTTATAAAAGAGAACATTTTCTTATAGTCTTCATTATCGAGAATAAGGTCTTTTTGTTCTTTCGCTCTGCCGATAGGTTCGATATTTATAACTCGCCAGGATTTTATTCCCATACCCAGCATGATATTATAAAGTTCGGGTAATTCATCTATATTCTTTTTAGTAACAACCGTTGTGACCTGAACATGATGAAATCCACCATGTGAAACAAGTGCCTTAACACCTTTCATAGCGGCTTCATAACCGCCCTCTTTTTGTCTGAACCAATCGTTTGTTTCTTTGAGTCCGTCTATGCTTACAGAAACAGTTTTCATTCCCGCTTCATAAAGTTTTTTTGCACATTCATCGTCGATGAGAGTTCCGTTTGTGGTCATACCCCAGTTAAATCCCAGAGACTTCGCATAGTTCATTATTTCAAAGAAATCTTCACGAAGAAGCGGTTCTCCTCCGGTTATACAAAGCTGAACCGATTTCAAATCAAACTGTTGTGATGTCTTTTTAAGGAATGCGAAAATCTCTTCTTTTGTTAAAGTATCTTTAGGCATAAAATCTCCGCATCGGCTTCCGCAATGACGACAATGTTCGTTACAAAGCTGAGTGAGTTCCAAAAAAAGAAAACGCAGTTTAGGATTTTTACGGAGTTCTTTTTTATATTTTGCAAGAGTTGTCATCTGACTCTGTTTCAGTGATTTTTTAAACATAGTTATTCACCGTCTTTATTCTTTTCTGACTCTATTGTTTCGTAGAATTCAGGTGGACCATAAATCGCCTGTGGAACGTTTGCTTCTTCATCAAAAGAAGGCTGTTCATTTTCTTTTGAAAGACTTTCAAAATATGCGGGCGGTCCGTAAACAAGCATAGGAACGTTTTCATCCTCTCTCCATTCAGTCACAGGTTCTTCTGATGGAGTAACTACCTCTGTCATTTCTGTATACATAACATCGGGAGCTGTTGTTTCGGCATAAGAAACAGCAGTTTCCGATTCGTCGGGTTCTTCAAAATATTCAGGCGGGCCATAAACATCTACATTTATGTTTGTATCTGCAACCCATTCGGGTGGACCGTAAACTGTCTGATTCATATTTGTTGTCTCCTTCCAGTTTGAAGGTGGTGGACCGTAAACGCCCTGCGCAACATTAGAAATACACCACGATGTTGTTGCTGATACGCAGAAGATAAGACCTATTCCGAGTCCGAAAAAGATGAGAAGCACCCACCATCTGCTTCTGCCTGCATCATGAAGTCTTCTCATGCAAAGAGAAGTGAATGAGAGAATTGAAATCAAAACATATCCTAAAGGAAAAAGAAATACAGGCATAAACATTGTGTTTATAACAATTATGTAAGAAATAAGAAAAAGTAAAACTGTTATAACAGCATGGACAAGAAAAGCAAACCAGAAATCAGCACGGTTTGTAACGCCCTTGAAATCCATAGTTCTTTTCCACATATCAGAATAAGCCGAAAAAATCTTTTTCAAATCCATTCCTCCCTTAAAAATACTCACTTATAATACAACTTAAAAGGCATAATTTTTTCAAATAAAAAACGCATCTCTGTAAAAACAGAAATGCGTTATTTTTATTATTCGCAGTTTCCTATCTTACGGAATTTATTATACCTTCCATCGAGTAATTCGTCAATAGTCAAAGCCTGCTTTTTTGCAATTTCTTTCTTTATGCACTTCTTGAGTGCTGAACAGATTTCTTCAGAAGTTCTGTCCTTTTCTTCGATAACATATTCAACGATACCGAAATTGTAAAGGTCACCTGCTGTGAGTTTAAGAGCATCTGCTGCTTCGGGAGCCTTAGCTGAATCTTTCCATAAGATACTAGCACAACCTTCGGGAGAGATAACAGAATAAACAGCGTCTTCGAGCATGATTGCTGTATCGCATACGCCGAGAGCAAGAGCACCGCCACTTCCGCCTTCGCCGACTACAACAGAAACAATAGGAGCCTTGATACCCATCATTTCAACTAGGTTTTCAGCAATAGCTTCGCCCTGACCTCTCTTTTCTGCGTCGATACCACAGTTAGCACCTGAACTTCCGATAAAGCAGATTATAGGTCTTGAAAACTTTTCAGCCTGCTTCATAAGTCTTAATGCTTTTCTGTAACCTTCGGGTGAGGGACAACCGAAGTTTCTTCTCATTCTTTCTTCGATTGAGTCTCCTCTTTCCATTGCGATAACTGTTACGGGTGTGCCATCGAGATAGCCAACGCCTGAAACGATAGCACCGTCATCGCCGAATCTTCTGTCGCCGTGGAGTTCAATAAAATCGTCTATCATATTCTTGATGTAAAAACCGCCCATTGGTCTGTCGTTACTTCTGGCAGCTTTTACCTTTTCGTATGAAGATTTTTCGTTATACATAATTCATCTTCCTTATCTTAAAAGTATTTTTATCTGCTATGAAGTTCAAGCAGTCTTGTGAGTGTGTATTTGAGTCTCTTTCTTTCTTCGATGATGTCAACGAAGCCGTGTTCGAGCATAAATTCTGCTCTCTGGAATCCCTTGGGGAGTTTTTCACCAGTTGTCTGTTCGATAACACGCTGTCCCGCAAAGCCTATGAGAGCCTTTGGTTCTGCGATTGTGATATCACCCTGCATAGCAAAGCTTGCTGTGATACCGCCTGTTGTAGGGTCTGTAAGAACTGCGATGTAAAGGTTTCCTGATTCACTATGACGATGAACAGCACCGCTGACTTTAGCCATCTGCATGAGAGAATAGATACCCTCCTGCATTCTCGCACCGCCCGATGTTGTGAAACCTACAACGGGAAGATTATTTTCTGTTGCCATTTCGAAAAGTCTTGTTATCTTTTCGCCGACAACTGTTCCCATACTACCCATCATGAATGATGAATCCATAATAAAGAGTGCACATTTCTGTCCGCCGATTTCACCTGTTCCGCAGACAACGGCTTCTTTGAGTGATGAATCTTTCTTTGCTTTTTTAAGTTTAGCAGAATATTCGGGGAAACCGATGATATTCTTACTTTCCATATTTGCATTTGTTTCAATGAATGTATCCTTATCAACAACAAGAGAAATTCTTTCTTCAGCATTCATTCTCTGGTATGCGCCACATGAAGGGCAGACCATATTGTTGTTTCTGAAAGCGGGATAAGGTAATTCTGCACCGCACTTTTTACATGTGCGTTTCTCGGCAAAATAATCAAGAAGACCGAGATTTCCAAGAACTTCTTTTACACTGCTCATTCTCAATAATTCCTTTCTTAATTTAAGAATCCTTTTCAACTATCGCAAACGAAAATTCTGCTGAAACACAGAGTTTTCCGTTTACTGTTCCTTTTCCCTTTGCAAAGTAGAAAGGTTCTTTCACTCTTACTATTTCACACTCTGTTTCAAATGTGTCGCCTGGGCGTACAACATTCTTGAACTTTACATTGTTAAGTCCTGTGAAAAGAGTTTTTTTATTTCCTATTTCTTCTCCACCAAGGCATACGCACACCGACTGAGCAAGGATTTCACAAAGAATAACTCCCGGAACAACGGGGTAATCGGGAAAATGTCCGTCAAGGAAGAATTCGTCACCCTTGATATATTTCTTTGCATGTGCCTTTCCGTCGACAACTTCTGCTTCGTCAATCAAAAGCATACTGTTTCTATGCGGAAGAATGTTCATAATTTCCTGCTTGTTCATTATTAGTCCTCCGCTTTACAGAATGCTACACAAGCATTATGTCCGCCGAAACCGAGGTTATTTGACATAACAAGTTCGAGTTCTTTCTTTACTGCCTTGTTGGGTGTGATATCAAGGTCACAGTTTTCGTCGGCTTCCTTATAGTTGATTGTAGGAGGAACGATGTTTTCCTGAAGAGCCTTTATAGATGCAACTGCTTCAATAGCACCTGCAGCACCAAGAAGGTGACCTGTCATTGACTTGATTGAGCTTACGCTGATTTTCTTAGCGTCTTCTTCGCCGAATGCAAGTTTGATAGCCTTTGTTTCTGTCTTATCGTTAAGAGGAGTTGATGTTCCGTGTGCGTTGAAGTAAATCTTAGCGGGGTCGAATTTCTTTCCGCTTTCTGTAAGACAATCTCTTATAGCCTTTGATGATGCTGATGCTGAATCATCGGGAGCTGTAACGTGATGAGCGTCACATGTACTTCCGTATCCACACATTTCAGCATAGATAAATGCTCCTCTTGCTTTTGCGTGTTCGTATTCTTCAAGAACGATAGCTCCTGCACCTTCGCCGATTACGAAACCGTTTCTTCTCTTATCGAAAGGAATTGATGCTGCGTCCTTGTCTGTGCTTTCGCTGAGTGCTGTGAGGTTTGAGAAACCTGCTACTGCGAGTGGGCAGATAGCTGCGTCAACACCACCTGCGATGATAGCATCGGCATAACCGCCTGCGATTGCTCTGTAAGCTTCACCAAGAGCTGTTGAACCTGTTGCACAAGCTGTTGTAAATGAAAGGCAGGGGCCCTTCGCATTGAACTTGATTGCGATATTACCGGCACCCATGTTTGAAATCATCTTTGTGATAAAATGAGGTGAAACTCTAGAAGGGCCTTTTGCGAGGTAGTTATCGTGTTCTGCTGTCATTGTATCGAATCCGCCGATACCTGAACCAAAGTAAACACCGAAACGTTCGGGATCGATATTGCCTTCGATCTTTGATTCCCATACAGCCTGAGAAGCTGCTGCGATTGCGTATCTTACGAACATATCGCTTCTTCTTACTTCTGATTTATCCATATATGGTGAAGGGTCGAAATCCTTAACTTCACCTGCAAGCTTTGCCTTGAAATCTGTTGTGTCAAATTTTGTGATAAAATCGATTCCGTTCTTGCCGTTTACAAGGCTTTCCCAGAATGTCTTGACATCGTTACCTACGGGAGATATAACTCCAAGTCCTGTTACTGCTACTCTTCTCATAATTTCCTCCTGTTATATAGCGAGTCCGCCGTCTATGCGGATAACTTCGCCTGTAATATAATCTGCGTTGCTGCTTGCAAGAAATACTGCGAGTGATGCAACTTCTTCGGGGTTTCCTGCTCTTTTAAGCGGAATTGATGAAAGATATTTATCTTCAAGAGATTCTGTCATGTCTGTTGTGATGAATCCGGGAGCTATTGCATTACAGTTTATTCCTCTTGAAGCAAGTTCTCTTGCTGTTGTTTTTGTGAGTGCTATAAGACCTGCTTTAGAAGCGGCATAGTTTGCCTGACCTGCTGTTCCTATAAGTGCCGAAACAGATGAGATATTGATTATCTTGCCTGCTTTTTTCTTGATGAGGTTTCTAGCACATGCCTTAATCATATTGAATGCACCCTTAAGGTTGGTATCGATTACAGCGTCAAAATCTTCTTCGCTCATTGAGATAAGAAGATTATCCTTTGTGATACCTGCGTTGTTTACGAGAATGTCAACTCCACCGAAATCTTCTATAA
>CALGTU010000218.1 GCA_937901465.1 uncultured Clostridia bacterium
TCTCTTTCCGCCAAAGAATAAAGTGCCCATTGGGGTGCTTTATTTTTTTGTATTTAAGGGATTTGAATGGCGAGGTAGTGAATGACAGTCCTGTGGACTGTCAGAGCCGAGCCTGACCGAGCCCGCAGGCGAGAACAAATCCCTCTCTTTCCGCCAAAGAATAAAGTGCCCATTGGGGTGCTTTATTTTTTTGTATTTTAAGGGATTTGAATGGGCGAAACAAAAAGGGTAGCAGATTTTCTGCTACCCTTTTTTAAAATATCAAAGTATCTGATCTAACGCTCCACTGCTGAAATTTCCTGAACTTGCAGACTGTTCGATATAATCTATAACCTGTCTTGTTTTTGAAAGGTTTGCGAATTCATCGGCAAGATCGGATTTTTCATACTGCATTAAAAGTTCAAATTCCTTTTCAAGCTTTTCTGTTATATCATAAAGAATTTTCAGTGATGAAAGTTTCTTTGCAAGTTCACCTATATCGCCGCCGTAATCTTTATCAAGACCGCGGAGTCTGAAGATTTCAGAAAGGATTTCTTTTTCTTCGCACCCTGCTATAACAGCGTCTTCTTTTGCGATTATACCCTTTATCTCAAACATAAGTTTGTTTCTTTCGGTAAGATAAGGGAGCAGAGCATCGAAGCTTTCTTCGGTGAGCGAGGCAGTTGCATTTTTATAATCCTGCATTAAATCTATCGATTCATCAATGAGATTGGATAGAATGATTTTTTCTTCGGCTGTCATTGCGGACTCCTTTTGTTTATTTCGGTGAAGGTTTCTTTGAGTTCTCTGAAGAAAGGAATTACTTCCTTTATAATTTCGATATCTTTTTTCATATTAGCCTCAACAAGTCTTTTATGCATATAGTCATAAAGTGCGCCAAGACTTTCTGAAATCTCATATTTTGTCTTTAAAGAACTATCAAGAGTTGCGATTATATTCTGTGCCTTCATGATAGAGTTATGAGCTTTGGGAAGATCTTTGTTCTCTATAAAATAAACTGCTTTGCTGAGTTCTGTTTCGCCTTTTTCATAAAGAGCGATAAGAATCTGGGCAGGAGTCATTGTACTGATGCTTTGCTGAACTATTTTCTGATAAGGATTATGCATCATTTTAAACTACCTCCGAAAATTATGCTTGTGGTGTGAACATTCCTGCAATAGAATTGTAGTTTGCAGTATAGGTTTCAAGAGTTGTGAAACGCTTCCAGTATTTATTGAGATCGCTTTCATAACGCGCTTTAAGGTTATCTATCATTTCCTGATAGTTTTTAAGCTGATCTGAAATACTGTTCTTCGATGCGGTTGATGATCCTTCCATTCCCGCAAGAAGAGTAAACTTTCCGTAACCCTTTGATTTTGATGTTGAAACAGCACTGTTAAGAACCTTTTCAACCTTTGCTGCAAGACCGTTTTCAGAATCTGTGAAGAAATCAGAAACCACATCGGGATTTTCTTCAAGAGCTGCTCTTAAAGCTTCTTCATCAAGTTCAAGCTTTCCGTTATCCTGCCAGTTGTCAGATTCCTTTATGCCTATGCTTTCGAGTGAGAAACCTTCAGCTGTTCTGAAATTAAGGGCGTTTCTGATAGAAGAAAGGAATGAATCAAGGTCTTTATCCTGATAAAGAAGACCTGTTTTTGCCTTCTTGTTCCATTCTTCGATTTCCTTATCAGACATTTCTGCTTTCTGCTCTTCTGTAAGAGGATCAAAATAACTGCCCTTTGATTTGGGTCTTGATGTTGAGATTTCTTTATCGATATCGGCAATGAGTTTATTATATTCATCAACGAATTTTACTATTGTATCAAACGCCTTTGATGTATCTCTTGTAACATCTGTTGTAACCGCGTTATCTTCGCTTATAGCAGCCGCTTCAGCGTCTGTGAGGTTGCCGAAATTGATTGTAACGCCGTTTACTTCGATTGAGTTTGTAGCGCTTGTAACAGTTGTTCCGTTTATTGTAGCGATAGCGTTCTGTCCTGAAACTGTGATTTCATTTGAAGAAACACCGCTGTATGTTGCTGGGTCTGAAAGGGTTGCATAATCTGTTCCGAAAATCTTTTCTGCAAAAGCTGTATCTGATGATGTTACTGCTGCGTTTGCAATGATAGTTCCGTTTTCAAGGTCAACACTTCCGACGCCTGCGTTTTCAAGTGCGGATTTGATATCGCCTAAAGTTGTTGTGTCATCAATAGTAATATCTACTGAACCTACTGTAAAGCTTCCTTCTCCGAAAACATCCGCTGCTTTTTTATCGGCTGTTATTTCGTTTGAAGAATTGCTTTCATTGAAGCCTAATGCTGTGATGAAATTATCACTTTCTTCGCTGCCTGATGAAGCAATTGAAACTGAGCTGCCTGCTTTTGTTGGAGTAAGGGAAATTTCTCCTGTTTCTTTATTGAGTGTGAATGTTGCTTCGCCCTTTATTTTAGATGCCGCAAGGCCCTGATTAAGAGCGGCAACAAATTTTTCAGCTGCAGTCTTTGCTCCGTCCTTAGACATATCTTCATCATCAACAAAATCATAGATTTTACCTGATGTATCTGCTGTAGGAACGAGAACATCGGCTTCTTTGCCGTTTATTGTTATTTTATATGATGCTGTTTTGAATGAATTGAAATCCGCGTCATCAGCGATAGTTGCAGAGAGTTTGCCCTGTTTGAATGATGCTGATGAAATACCGCCACCGCCTATTCCGAGGCCGAATGCAGAAAGAAGGTTGCCTGAAGTCTGCTTTATGGTTACATTTGCGTTTGCACCTGTTTCTGTTGATGAAATAACAAATTTCTGTGAGAATTCATCAAACGACATTTTAGCGCCGACTTTTGCTTCGTTTACTGCGTTTACTATATCGTTTATCTTTGCATCCTTGCCGAAAGAGAATGATTTTCCGTTTATTTCAAACGAGAAATTATCTCCTACAAGGGCTGTTTTAAGGTTAAGGTCTGAAAGTTTGTGTGTTCCTCTTATCTTGTTTGAAACGCCGTCGCCTTCAATGCCTATTGCCTTGAGTGATTCTGTCTGCTTTGCGATTTTATCACTTGAAGCAAGATCGCTATAAGTGTTCTTAGCTGCCTGAATAACGAATTTATGTGAAATTCCATCGCTTGTTTCATAAGCGATATTTCCGTTTGCATAAGTAAAACCTTCGCCGAAATTCTTTTTAATTTCAGACATAAAGCTTTCTTTGCTGTTAAATGTTATATCCTTAGCGAGTCCGTCAAGGCTTACATTTACTGAATATTCTGTGCTTCCGTCAAGATTTTCAAGGTTAATACCCGCACCTGCTGTGAGCGCTGATGATGATGAAATTTCAGCTTTTTTTGCAAGCTGAGAAATATTTGTAAGTGAAATGCTTCCCGCCTGTGATGAATTTGAAGCGGTTGCTGTAATCTTGTTATGACTTGTTTTCGCTGAATAGTTTTTGAAAAGTGAGGGCAATTTAATGCAACTTGACTTTGAAGAAATATCGAAAAAGTTATTCTGGAAAGAAGTCATTTTTGTCATAAGACTTCTGTATGCTTCCTGCTTCCAGCTGAGTGTATCGTATTTCTGCTGCTGTCTGTTAAGTCTTGACTTTGATGTTGTAGCCATAGCCTTAACGAGCGATTCTGTATCAAGGCCTGTTGCAAAGCCGCCCATTCTTAATCCCGAAAAGAGAGAAGAAGTTGAATTAGTTGAATCTGACATATTTTATCCTCCTCACTTAGTATTTTTCATTTTAAGAAGCTGTTCCATAACGTCCTTTGAAAGAACTTCTGCCGCAGCAACGTTCTGTTTTTCTGTGTTGAAAAGTTCTTCACGGACAATTCTGACATCCTTGGGGGCTTCTATGCCTATTTTTACTCTGTCCTTGCCGACATCAAGAACTTTTATTACGATATTATCGGCAATAACAATGCCTTCATCTGTTTTTCTTGTAACTACTAACATCAGTCATCCTCCCCTTCATTGAAAAGAGGATAGCGGATTTCATAATCTGCATCGAGAATGATCTGTGTCGCTGTCATCTTTGTTTTATTAACAACAATGGGGCTTTTCATATTGACTGTTGTTTTCTTGAATTCTCCGCCTGGGATTGATGCTATAACAACGAGGCAGAGTTCGTCGCCGTCTTCATAAGAAATGATTTCACGGTCTTCTGCGTCAAGGTCAACATTATAACCGGGTATGATATCAAATGGATTATAGACTATAAAACAAAGGGATTTCTTTTCAACCGACTGTAACCACATTGGGTAAATGCCTTCGCCTAAAGGACTTAAAACGACAAACTGTCTTTCTTCTTCAAATGCATATATTCCACGGGGGAAAGTTATAATGCTTTCTCTTGTTATTTCAGCTGTTCCTAAATCTCTTGTTTCAAGAGTAATAAGCTCTGTGTTCATAATGTTTTACCTTTTCCTTTTAGAATTATGGTTTATTCCCCTTGTATCAATCTTCTTTTCCGATAGGAATAACTATAGGATCGCCTACATATTCAATCTTTACTTCGGGGAACTGTTCAACCGTTATATCAATGCTTCCGGGAGTGAATTCAAATCCTACTGTATCGGGTTCGAATTTCATTCCGAGCTGTTCTGCTGAATAGTTAAGGTTAAGAGTTCCGTTGTTCCATGACATATTGTTTTCTCTTACGCTTGCAACTTTCTGCATAACATCGTTTAAATTGCTGTTCTGATAGATTTCTTCAAGTTCGCCTGTTTTTGAAACAAGTTCTGTGTTCTGTGAAACAGGGGGTTTTGAAATTTTTGCTACCGCATTATATGAAAGTTCGATTTTAGAATCGCTTGACTGAACAAAAACATCCGTGTTTCTGGAGTTTTCCATCAAAGCTCTCATTTCAGCAGGAGATTTTATCGGGTTTGCTGTTGCTGTCGGAGCTGCGGTTTTATCTATGGGTGATAACTGTGCGTGGTTTACCGATATATCAAGTTTTATCGGGATATTAGTGATTTCGAGTAACTGGCCGCTCATAAATCATTCTCCTTTCCTTAGTTAAATGAATTTATTTTATGCTGTTGTTTGTGTTTACATAAAGTCCCATATGCTGTTGGGAATTACCTTTGAGCTCATCGAAAGAACCGCGTTATATGAAGCATCAAGTGAATTCCATTCTGTGATTGCTTTTGCGAGGTCTTCTTCCGACATTCCTTCAAGGTTGAGCTGTGCTTCTGAAAGGTTATAATCATATTCTTCAAGTCTTGTGATATTATAATCAACAGTTTCCTGCTTAACGCCAAGACCTGTGATTCCTGTAAGGATTGTTGACTGATTTTTATGAAGTGCATCGAGCATTGCGTTCAGTTTGTCAACATCACAATCTTCTGCAGCATCAGCTGCGTCATAAATCATCTGAATGAAGTTGTTTGAGAAAGTATATTCATTTCCCGCAGCACTCTTGAATGTGCTTTCTCCACATCCTGTAAGTTCAGCGCCGTTGAGCGAAATATCCATCGCTGTATCGGGGTCAACGTTTCCGTCGGCATCGTATTTTATTCCTATTCCTATATCAGAATAGATAGGCTTTGAATAGGGGAAATCCTTGGGGTTATCAAATGCGTTTACATCTTCGCCGTTATAAAGAACTACTGTTCTGTCGCCGTCCTGTCTTGTTGTGAAAGGAAGAACGCCTTCGCTGTTGTTTGTTCCGCCGAACATTCTTCTGTCGGCATAGTCGCCGTTCATTGTTTTGATGAGGTCATCGGCGATTCCTCTGAGTTCGTGTGCTAAAATCTGTCTTTCTTCGGTATTGGCTGAAGGGTCGTTACAAGCCATTTCAACCTTTACTATAACATTTTTACATACATCGTTAACGTCTTCTCGAAGAACCGATTCAGCAGTTCTCATAAACTGCTTTATCGAAGAAAGGTTTGACTGATATGTGTCTACATCAGCCATAGATTTTCTTACCGCAAGTGCTCTTGCTGCCGATATAGGATTTTCAGATGCTCTTGTGAATTTTCTCTGAGCTGATATTTTGTTCATAAGGTCTGTCATAGAACGGAGATTATTGCTGTAATTTCTGTTATACATTCTATTGACAGTACTATTGGTTACTCTTGATACCATTTCAATCTCTCCTTAAAGAATTATCTTCCGACAAGTCCCATTCCGTTGATGATTTTATCGAGTGCTTCATCGAGTGCTGTCATCATTCTTGCCGAGGCGTTATACCATTTCTGGAACTGCATCATATTTGCACCTTCTTCGTCCATGTTAACGCCCATAATGGAATCTCTCTGGTTTGAAAGGCTGAATGCCATTGAGTTGTATGTGTCGTAAACGCTTGTTGTGTATGAAATATCCTGACCGAGTTTGTTTTCCCAGTATGAAACATATTTGTCGATTGTCATATCGCTCTGGTCAACTGTTGCGTCTGCGGCTGTTGTTCTTGAAAAATCAAGGCCTCTGTCGATAACCGCTCTTATCTTGTTAAGGTATTCGTTGCTGAGTTCTTCGCCTTCTTCAACTGTTCCGTTTGCGTTCTTTGTTATAAGAAGAGCGTCGTTTTTCCATTCATCAGAAACAACGATGTTTTCTGCTGTGATTTCGCCGCCGTCTTTCGAAGCGAACATATCACCTGCTACACAAGCATCATTGAAAGCTTCTGCCATTGTGTTTGCGAGAGCGTTTATCATTTCTCTGTAATAAGGAACGCCGTTGCTTGCGCCATCAAATTCGTTTCCGAGTTCTGATGAATAAACTCCGCCGCCGTTATACATATCAAGATATCCTCTCATAGCACCTGATGCTATTCCTGATTCTGTAGGACGCATTTCTGTTCCGTCATTGAAGAAGAACTTCATTGCGCAGTCCTTAGGATCTATTCCGCCGTCGTTAACGTCCTTGAGTGTATCTGCTGTAACATCTTTATTATCTTTATAGTATGCGATTTCGAGTGTTGCGTAGTTCTTATCGCCCTTAACGCAAAGATGATTAGCAAATTCAACATCGAATGTTCCGTCGCTGTTTTCTGTAAGGTTAACATTGCCGTATGTTGAAAGTTCGTCTACCAAAGCGTTGAGCTGGTCTTTAAGTTCGTTAGGACCATATTCTGAGTTTACCTTGTATCCTGTGAACTGTGTGCTGTCAACTATGATATCGCCCGATGTAACATAAGCGTCCTTGATCTGATCGTTGAGTTCGTGAATCTGTTTGAAGATGCTGTTTACCTTGTCTGTGCTGGTTTCTGCATCAAGTCTTACCTGATCGTGAATTTTATCGATCTGTGTGTCATAGTTCTTTATAGCCTGACACATCTGCTTTCCGTATTCGAGTGTAACGTTTGCAAGTTCGAGTCTGTCTGTATTGTCTGTTCCGAACTGTGAAAGGATATCCTTGAACTTGTTATAGATTCCGTAAAAACCTGTTGTATCAAAAACATCGAGAACATTTTCTATATCCTTAAGATTTTCGTTTGCGATATTCGCAAGTGCTGTTCCTGAATTAAGGTCACGATATCTTTTATCGAGAAGTTTATCTCTTATCTGTGTAATACCTGATGTTGCAGCGCCCTGTCCTGCAAGCGCTCTGCTGGTATTGAAATAAAGGCTGCTTGCATTTACAGATATTGAAACCTGGTCTGCTCTTTGTCTTGAATAACCTAATGTATTAACGTTTGCAATGTTGTTGCCTGTGATATCGAGTGATTTCTGTGCGGCATACATTGTCTGTTTCATTGATTCTATTCCCATAAATGAAGGTCTTAATGATGACATTCTGTTGTCCTCCTATACATCTTTGTTAAGGGTGTTTACTTTTTCCGAACGGAGTTTGTTTCCCTCGTTATCATATGAGCTGATAAATCCCCCTCCGCCTGAAGCACCTTCGAGAACGGAAAGTCTTTTAGAGATTATCTCTCTTGCATTATCGTTTATTTCTTTTATGCGGAACACGAGTCTTTTAAGTTCTGTATATCCGCTGCTTAACTGTCCCTTATATTTTTCAGGACTTTCTTCTATTATCTCAGGAAAAGATTTATCTTTGCAATCTGAAAGAATTTCAAATCTTTTCTTTTCATAAACGCCCGATTTCATAATAAGCGCCTGTTCTTTGCTGAGTGATTTGTTCAGTGCTTCAACATCATCTGTTGCAACAAGACGGAACTTCTCCGTTTCAAACGAAAGAAGTTCGCGGTAATGGGCGTTGTATTCATTTATGAATTCAACAAGCTGTTCATAATCAAGCATAATATTCTCCTTCGAGTAAGGGGTAAGATTTAATTTTTTAAGCTTCAACTGAAAGCATAGCTCTTGCTATTGCTTCTGATGACACGTTGTATTTTCCTTCCTGTACCTGTGCTTTGAGCGCAGCGATTCTTTCCGCTGATGCAGGTGCGTTAGCACTCTTAACTATCGAAGCCTTGCTGCCTTCGATGTTGTTCATAGCAGATGAAAGTTCGAGTTTATCTGTGTTTTTAACCTTTTTAACGCCTTCGGATTTCTTATCCGCAGGAGTGATTTTTGTTTCACCTATCGACTGATAAGCGTTGATAGCATTTGTACATTTTCTGATATCCATAATTGTTCCTCCTTGAAATTATGTCAGCTTGAAAAAATTTCCCTTACTTTCTATATCGGCAGAGAGTTGAATAACTTTACTATAAAAGAAAAATTTTTTTGCGTTTTTTGCTATTGTTCACAAAAAGTTTACAATTAAAGAGTGTAAAATATCCCTGATTTTTACAAATCAGGGATATTTTCTGATATACTTGTTATTTCTTCTTCATCTTCTTCAGGAAGAATAAGCTTTAAATTTTCATCATACTGTGGTTTTTCACCATCGGCATAATATCCGTATCCATAATAAGCGTCGATAAGCTGGCGGACCATAAGTTTTGAATATTCGCCTTCTTCAACATAACAAGCGAAAGCGATTTCAGGGTCGTCTGCGGGATAATAACCAACAACGGCAGAGTTTACTATATCCTTTGACTTCTGCGGTGTACCTGTTTTTATACAGGCTTCTCCGGGAAGGTCCACAAGAGTATAATCGGGATAAAGGGTATAATCAACGCCGTAATATTTTTCGAAAGCCGCCGCTTGTTTCATGCCTTCTTCTACATAATAGAAAGTTTTGTCGTTCTTTATAGGCATTTCTGAAACTATAACAGGTTCTGTTCTGTAAAGTTCGTTTTCAAGGTTATAATCATAAACACCTTCTATAATATAGGGCTTATATCTTTTTCCTTCGTTTGCAATAGTCATTGCCTGAACAGCCATCTGTAAAGGAGTAACCGCTGTTTCAGACTGTCCTATTGCCGCCTGTAAAACCTGACCGGGAGTCCAGTCCATTTTATAATCAAGGAAAACATCGGGAGAAGAAACCCAACCTTTGCTTCCGCCTATTTCAAGACCAACATTTTCGCCAAGACCATAATATGCGGCATATTCATCTATTTTATCAATGCCCATCTGTCTGCCTGAATCATAGAAGAATATATTGCAGGAAACTCTTAAAGCCTCTGTAACGGGGATTTTTCCGTGATGTCCCATACAGGTAGGTGCTATATCATTATAATAGGTATAAACCTGAGTACAGTTTATTGTATCCGTTCCGCTTATAATTCCTTCGTTTAAAGCGGCGGTTGCGGTTACTGTTTTAAAAGTAGAACCGGGACGATAAAGTCCGTCTATCGCACGATTGACAAGTGGCTGATTTTCTCTTCCCAAAACCTCTGAATAGTTATTTATATAATCGTATATATCATATGTCGGGGCGTTTGCAATCGCTTTTACAGCACCTGTTTTCGCATCGAGAACAACAATCGCGCCCGCAAATGCATTCTTTCCCTTTTCTTCGGTTGAATACATATTGAGCCATTTTATATGGTTCGCAAGTATATTCTGGACATCGCGCTGATAATCGCTGTCGATTGTGAGTTTTACTGTATTTCCCGGGACAGCGGGTATGGTATCTGTTACAGAGATAACCTTTCCGCCTGAAATAAGAGTTGTTCTTGTTCCGTCGTTTCCGCGGAGTTCTTTTTCCATAAACTTTTCAATTCCGCTTTTACCCAAAACATCATTGAGTTTATAGCCTTCTTCTTTGAGCACTTCATATTCTTCTGCATAGATAGGGCCTACTGTTCCTATCGAATGAGAAAGAATATCACTCTGTGCATAAACTCTTACCGCTTCTTCGGCAATATCAACACCCTGAAGTTTATATGAAAGTTCCTTGATTTTTGAAACTGTCACAACAGGAACATCGACCGCGAATGTATAACGGTTACTGACGGAAAACCCACGAAGAAGCATTTCATAGCGAACACCCGCGATTATTCTTTTTTCTTCGGTTGTATATTTATCTGAAATCTTATAACGTTCTATGAGCGCGTTTATACAGTCATCGGGAGTTGCGTAAACATTGAGTCTTAAATGCTCATCATCAAGCATAACCTTTATATCTCTTTCCCTATCGGGAAGATAGGTATAAGGAAGAGTTTTTGAAATAGGTATGCTTTCAACTCTCTCTACATTATCTTCCATAAGAATTTTTGCTGTCCGAAGGATTATTTCGTTTCCTTCTTCATAATCCTTAGGAAAGAACGCGGCCTCAATTATAACATTGAAACCTGCTTTATTCTTGACAATCTGAACGCCGTTTGTATCGACGATTTCTCCTCTTGCCGCTTTTATGAGCTGTGTTCCCTTTGCGGCATATTTTGACTGTTCGAGGTAAATTTCTCCGTCAACTATCTGGATTTTCATAAGGCGGATTCCACAAAGTGCCGTTGCAACAGCGATAAAGACGATAAGTATTATCATTCTCACTCTTATATTCATAGGCGACATTTTAGGAACCCTCCTTTACTGTAAAAATTATTCTCTTACTATATCTTCTGATTGTTCAGCCATAAAATGATCTTTCCTGATACCGAAATAGCGATGTATGAACTTGAACGCAAACCATACAAGCGGAGAAACCGCAATAGTAAGCATCATGGGGATAAGAATATTGAATATAAAAATTCTTCCGTTTATATCGCTTCCCCACATAGCATAGAAGAAAAGGTAATCAAGAAGTCCGAACACAACAGTCGTTGCGGCGTTTACAATAAGATAGTTTACTGTATTGTGTCTTAAAACATATAAAAACAAAAGCGAAACAAACATACAGACAACTGTCAGCATAAAGCCGTTGAAACCGAAAAGTTTTCCGCAGGCAACATCTGTTAAAAGTCCGCATAGAAGACCCATAAACGAGGCTGTAAGTTCGTTTTTCTCATAAATGGCAATACATATCGCAATAGGAATATGAAGTAACGGAACGACTGTGTCGGTTATCGTCATAAAAAGAAATGACGCAGCCATAACAAGAAGATACAAAAGCCATTTTATAACGAGATTACGGCGTTTTTCCTTTAATGTCTGCGGTCTATTCTTCTTCATAACTTTCTCCCTGTCCGTTGAACGAGGTTATGACAAAAACACTCTGAATTTCCTTTATATCGGCAATAGGCTTTATGATTGCGGTTTTTGAAAGACCGCTTTCTTCGATATAGATTTCCTCAACAGTTCCTATTATTCTGTCTTTCGGAAAAAGTCCGCTATTGCCTGATGTTACTATGATATCTCCTACTTCAAGGTCGCTGTCCTTTTCGATATACTTCATACGGCATATGCCCTTTGCAGCAAGTTCGGCATCACATTCAACAATGCCCGTTGTATTGTTTCTGATACAATATGCCCCGACGGGAACTTCAGGCGAGAGGATAGTTGTTACTCTCGAATATGTTGTTGATGCTTTTGTAACAATACCTACAAGACCTGTATCTGTTATAACGGGGTCATGAACCGAAATGCCATCTGCTGTTCCCTTATCTATAACGAAAGAACCGAATGGGTCGTTCGCTGTTTTTGAAATAATCTGACAAGGTGGCGAAAAAGAATAATCGGGGAAAACGGTTTTGAAAAGTATTATGTGGATCATACCCTCGGCCTTTGGCCGCAGGCAGCGGGCGGCGTACCGTTTACCTCTACCTTCTTCCAGTCCAAGGGGGATCCGATTACGGATTTGACCGAGGATATGGCAGCGGAG
>CALGTU010000219.1 GCA_937901465.1 uncultured Clostridia bacterium
TACATTTCCCCGAAGATGAAAACACAAGGGCAATAGCTTTAAAAAGACTCTCTTTTGATGAACTCTTTCTCTTGCAGGCAGGGCTTTTATACCTTAAAAGAAGAAACCGCAGTTTAACCGGTTGCAGAATGGTTGATAAGGATATTTCCGCTTTCAATAAAAGTCTTCCGTTTGAGATGACGGGCGCGCAGAAAAAAGCAGTAGCGGAAATAATATCAGATATGCAGAAAGAAATCCCTATGAACAGACTTTTACAGGGTGATGTAGGGTCAGGCAAAACGGCGGTTGCTGCTGCTGCTTGTTATTTTGCTTGTGAAAATAACTGTCAGTCTGCTTTAATGGCACCGACAGAAATTCTCGCTACTCAACACTTTGAAACCTTAAACGCATTTTTATCTCCCATAGGAATAAATGTTTCTCTTCTTACGGGTTCTATGACCGCAAAACAAAAAAAGGAAGTAAAAGAAAAGCTCATAAGTGGTGAATGTGATGTAATTGTAGGAACTCACGCGCTTATAACCGCAACAACGGAATTTAAAAAGTTAGGTCTTGTAATAACCGACGAACAGCACCGTTTTGGTGTAAATCAAAGGGCAATGCTTGCAGAAAAGGGTGAAAATCCTCATAAACTCGTTATGTCGGCAACACCTATTCCGCGAACAATGGGGCTTGTCGTTTATGGCGACCTTGACATCTCGATACTCTCCGAACTTCCCAAAGGGAGAATACCCATTGAAACCTATGCGATAAAGGGCGAGGGGCTTCGTAGCCGTGCATTCGGGTTTGTAAAAAATCAACTTGATGAAGGCAGACAAGGTTATATCATCTGCCCGATGATTGATGAAACCGATGACGACAGCGAGCTTAAATCGGTCAAAGAGTATCACAAGAAAATCTCCGAAGGATTTTTCAAGGATTACAAAGCTGATATTCTTCATGGAAAGATGACATCTGCTGAAAAAGACGATGTTATGAACCGCTTCAAAAACGGTGAAATACAGCTTCTTGTGTCTACTACCGTTGTTGAAGTCGGCGTCGATGTTCCTAACGCAACGATTATTCTGATAGAAAACGCAGACAGATTCGGTCTTTCTCAGCTTCATCAGTTGAGAGGACGTGTCGGCAGAGGGAAACATAAGAGTTACTGCGTTCTTTTAACAGAAAATTTAAGCGAAGACACAAGAAAGCGTTTGCAGATAATGACATCAACAACCGACGGTTTCAAGATTTCAGAAGAGGATATGCTTCTTCGCGGATGCGGAGACTTTTTCGGCGAATCACAACATGGTCTTCCGCCACTTAAAATCGCTGATTTCGACAGCGTTCTTCTTTCTGAAACACAATCCGCCGCAAAAGAAATTATCGAAAAAGACGAAGATTTATCTTTACACAACGAGCTTAAAAAGGCAGTAAATTCGCTGTTTTTCAAAGAAAGCGAAAATATTCTGAATTAGCGCTAAAGTTTTTAAAACTTCCGCCGATATATGTAGTGGAAGGGCACTCAGTGCACTCAGGAAAACAAAGTCTTTCGGAAGGCGCATCCGAAAGACTCATAAAGAAAAAAATCCCATCTGTCTCAGACAGGTGGGTTTTTGTTGTGGTGTGAAGGACGCTAAAATAAAACTCGGTAACCTACAAATTAGGTTACCGAGCTCTTTTTTATTTACTTGACAAAAGTCCGTGACGATATGCCAGCGGTGGCTCACAGCCTACATTGTAACAAAGATGAAACGAACGATGAAGAGTGCTGCTATAATTGTAACAGTGATATCTTTCTTTGTGTATTTCTTTGTTGCGAGAGCGATGAGTGTGTAAGCGATAGCACCGATGCCGATACCATTTGAGATAGAGTATGTAAGAGGCATCATAACGAGAGTTAAGAATGCAGGAACTGCTGAACCTAAATCTTCCATATCAACCTTTGCAAAATTCTTGAGCATCAAAACGCCTACATAAATAAGTGCGGGAGCTGTTGCTGCTGAAGGAATGATGCTTGCAAGTGGGCTGAAGAAAAGACATACAGCGAAACAGATTGAAGTTACGAGAGAAGCAAGACCTGTTCTTCCGCCTGCTGCAACGCCTGATGCTGATTCAACGAATGTTGTACATGTTGATGTTCCGAAAAGAGAACCTGTAACTGTTGCTATTGAGTCTGACATCATAGCCTTGCCAACTCTTATGGGGTCGCCGTTTTCGTCGAGCATATTTGCTTCTGAAGCTGTTCCGTAAAGTGTTCCTAATGTATCAAACATATCTACGAGACAGAATGTTATAATAAGCATAATAGCATTGAAGATTCCGCCGATGTGTGCGCCTGAGAATGCGTTCTTCCATGCGTCGCCATTGAAAAGACCTAAGAAACCTACTTCGCCGAAATCCTTGAATGACTGACCGATAGCAGAAAGGTCGAGTGAGGGAAGCTGCCATGTTAAAAGATAATAGATAACTGTTGAAGCGAGAATACCTATAATAACATTACCTTTAACTTTGAGTCTTCCGAGAACGGCGATGATGATGAAGCCTAAAAGTGCTACGAGTGCGGGGATAACGGGAGCGATATCTCCTGCAAGTCTTGCACCGTTTATGTCAACAAACTGTGTGAGTGTATACTGATTTGCCTGAATGATTCCTACATTCTGGAATCCGATGTAAGCAATGAAAAGACCGATACCTGCGGGTATTGACTTTTTAAGACAGTCGGGCATTGATTTTGCTATGTATTCTCGGAGTCCCGTTACTGAAAGGATGAGGAATACAACACCTGAGATGAAGATGATAACAAGTCCTGAATGATAACCTGTTATGAGGTCTGTTCCTGCGAAAAATGCGCCTGAAACGAATGTTGTGCAGAAGAATGCGTTAAGTCCCATTCCACAAGCCTGAGCAAAGGGAAGTTTTGCATAGAATGCATAGAGAAGAGTTCCGACAATAGCTGCGAGGATTGATGCAATGTAAACTGCGTTCCAGATTCTGCCGAGAGCAGTAGCGTCTGCACCTGCGCCTGCGAGCCAGCCACCTGCACCGCCTGCTGCGACCTGATCGGGATTTACGAATACGATGTAAGCCATCGCGAAGAATGTTGTCAGACCGGCAACAATTTCAGTTCTGACAGTTGTGTTGTTTTCTTTCAGTTTGAAAAACTTGTCCAAAAGAATACCCCATTTCTGATAAATTGAGCGTTACGCCCTTAATATGCATTTTACAACAAAAAGAAAACGATTGCAACAATATGTTGAAAAAAATACAGCCTTATGATATACTTATTTAAAATAAAACACAAAGGGGGAGAAGGTTTGAAAAACGGAAAAGCAATAGCATTATCACTTTGTTTATCGGTTATGCTTACAGGATGCACTCTTTTACAGGGAATGAAGAAAAAAGCAGAAGATGAAATGCCTGTTACTACACAAAGAGTTACTACAACAACCTCTATGACAACAACTACCCCTATAACTACAACAACGGTTGCTACAACAACTACAACCGTTACAACAACTACACCCATGACAACTACAACTCCCGTAACTACAACAACTGTTGCTACAACAACGACAACTACCAAAAAGCAGGGATTTTCAGCAGGGGAACGAACTATGAATATATATAAGAATGTTTTTGGTTCGGGCAAAAAACCTATATGGGCAAAAGTTTCTCTTCCTTATAAAATGGAGGACGGAACCGTTATCGACCTTGCTGTTACAATAGGAATAAAAAATGGTGTAAGCGGAATGCAGTTTAACCCCGGAGCATCAAGACTCGGAACAGTAATAAAAGGCGACAAGGCTTATCTTTTAATGCACGATACCAAACTTGCCATTGAACAGAGCGAGGCTGATTTGCCGATAACCATTCCTGATGCGATAAAGGGATTTTCTGC
>CALGTU010000220.1 GCA_937901465.1 uncultured Clostridia bacterium
AAAACGGCTGATACAATTGCTAACAAATGGTTTGAAGAAATGAAAGCGAAAGAGGAAAAAATAACTGCTTTTAGCAAAAGCAATTTGATAATCAGAAATTTATTTAAAAAATAAGGAGAATGTTTGTTTTTAGAAAAAGGAGATTAGTGATTTACATGAAAGTGAGAATAGAAGTTGTTAAATGCGCTAATTGTAAGATGAACAATCATTTTCTCTATTTATCGGATTTTTCATACGGAGAAAGATTGGTGTTGTTCGATAATGGCACCAAGTATGCATATATTGATTTATTGCAGGATAGCGTTTACAGTGATTTTATTGATAAAGTAAAAGAAATTCTGGGCTCTTATAAAGCAGAAATTTCGGGAAATGTTTTTCAAAATATGATTGATAATATGTTTTCTATGACCTGCGACAAGATAGACGGGAGCGATGTTGATTTTGTAATGAATCATAAAAAATGCACAAATTGTTCTTCAGATAGTTTTGAGGATTCGATAGTTGAACCCGAAAGGAGCATTTATGTCGATTTGCCGAATATAACACATAATGCATGGATGTCATTTACTGACGGCGAGAAAAAAGAAAGAATCAAACAAGAATTATTAAGACAGTCAGAAAATTTATGCCTTGGTAACTTAAAAACAGAGCCGAAGAACTGCGTTTAAAGAACCTGAAGGACAAACTGATATATCAAAAATCACTTAAAAAAGGAGCAGAAAATGAAAAAACTTTTAATTGTTGTTTTGTTAATAATGCTATTAACAAGTTGCGTAAATAAGTCATATGTTCAGACAGAAGAGGTTACAACAACTGTTTCTGAAGAAACAGTTACAGAGGAAAAAACTGATTTCAGCGGAAAAACAGCAAGTGATATGTCAGAAAACGAAATACTTGAAATGGGCGATAATCTTGCTTTGGAATTTCAGAGAATAGGCAGTAATTATTTTTCTGTTCTGATGTATGACCATGTTATAGTAGAAGAAAACAAAAACGAAGACATAAATTATCCTTATATTTGTAAATTGCCTGAATACAAAGACCTTGATGGACTTTTTGCCGATATATATTCCTGCATGACGCCTGATATTCTGGAAAATTCATTGGGCGGAAAAGATTTTTATGCCGAATATGACGGGGAAATATACTGCAAAGAAAAAAATTCCGGTTGGGTGTATACATCTGATTGTGTTATAAGTGGATATGAAATTATCGATGAAAACACCATTGAATTTTCTTTATGGATAAAAGAAGATGAGAATCTTAATGCACACAGTTCTTCTTTTGTTGTCAAGAATATAAACGGTTGGAAAATATCAGAAATTGACAAAGAAACTGCAAATAAAATTATTTTTCAGTATTCTCCGATAAATAATGAACCTAAAGCAAATCGAATGTTGATAGAATTCGATTGGGCAGATGACGATATACTTATGTCTCACGAGTTAAAACCTTTTGATAGCGGAGCAGGCTGGAAGTTTTTTGTTTCAGACATTGATTTCGATGCTAACCCTGAGATACTTGTTTCATTCGCTTCAAACGGAGGAGGAAACAACTCTCTTTACATATATAAGTCGGAAAACGGCGGGGTAAAACATTATGCCGATATAATTGCAACTCCGAAAGAAAAACTCAGAGATATAGGAAATATTGCTGTAAAGGAATATGCAAACACCGATATAATCGACGCATATAAAAACGCCGACGGGAACTACAGATATCTCACAACAGATATCGCTTCTGTAAGTGGAATAACAACTGTAACTATATATGAAATTGATTTTGATGAAGAATATGCAGAGTATAAAGAAATCGCAAAATGCGAATTCCCTTACAGTATTCCCGAGGGTGAAGAAGAATTCATAAATGAGTATTTTCTTTCCGAAAAATGTGATGGCGAACTTTCGGAAAAGATGAATGAATATATGAAAGGGTATGAAAAGACAGAAATGCCCGTTCTTGCATCAGAGGTTTCTTTTCCGAGAGATATAGTTTCATATACCGATGAAGAAAAGAAAGAAATACTTTCAGAACTCCATAAAGATATTGAAAAGATACTTTATTAAGGAAATAATTATTGAAAACGGAAAGTGGAAACTTGATGACTGCACTATGTGGAGCGGACTTACAGAAAATTATTTTGTCGGAACAGAGGATATGTATAACAAGAAATAACTCGACAAAAGGAGCAGAAAATGAAAAAACTTATTTTATCTTTGCTTATGATAACGATGCTTACAGGTTGTGTATCAGAACCTGTAAAGCAGGAAGAGGTCATGACGGCAGAGGTTACCACTCAGGCAGAAACAATTGGCAATATCGACCTTGATGAAGAAATAAAGGCATATTTTTCTTATGAGGGTCTTTCGGATTATAAAGAATACAAAACCGACAGTTGCTTCGACATCACAACAGATCTTTATTTCATCGACATTGACGACGATGGGGTTTATGAAATGCTCAGATGTCTTCATTTCAACTATCCAGCAGGCGGACATACTGTATTTTTTTATGATTATGTTGACAAGCAGGTTGTTCTTTTAGGAAAAGCCGATGGTGGAGCAAATTCTGCCAGATATGCCTCATACTATGAGAAAGATAATAACATTCCTCAGTGGCTGATAAACGAACCTGTTCAGATGTATAAAAACAAAGAGGATGGCTCTGTGAAATACCTTACATACAGAATAAGAGAAAGCGGAAGGACTCTTGAATATTATTTCACAGAAATTCAGATTTGCGACGGTAATGTTGTTTCAGAAAATAAGGATTACTCTGCTGCTTATTGCATTTATGACGACGGAGCAATACCGATAGGTTGGACTTATACTCTTGGCGGCAAAGCAATATCCGAGGAAGAGTTTATCGGGTATATCGGAACAGACGATAAATATGAAATATACATACCTGAAAAGCCCTGTCTTTATACAGAACTTGATTGTAATGATTGGTGGAACAAAGATATCAACGATCTGAATGTTCGTATACAATATGAAAAAATGGTGAATAAGGCGGTTGAGAATGTTAAATAAAATACTATATAATAGGAGGATAATATGAAACTTGACGAAAAAGTTGTATCAGAAATATTATCTATTGATTGGCTGGGAAACTGCGGTAAGCGTAACATGCCGATTATTGATTCTAAATATCTTGTTGTTAAAAATATCAAAAAGGTAAGAAAAGACATTGACTCTATATTGTGGGAAAATGTTTGCCTTGAAAACAGAAATCAGCTTACAGTATTCTTGGCTTTCAATAAACCTGAAATATACAATAATTTCTGGAATGACGGTGTGGACGAAATCAAGCAGGATATTTTACCTGAAATAATAAACAATATTGAGGCAAAATGTCAGGAATTGCTTATTGAAAACGCAGTTGGTAGTATACAATTTGATATAGTAAACACTATTATGACTTTAAGTTACAGAGACTATTTTCATTCGGTGTTTTATGAGGATATGTTAAAGATATATAAAAGCGGTCATCTTCCTTGCGGATGGAAAGGTGGCTTTAACAGAGGAAAATTTGAAATATTTTAACATTGCAAAAGGAGAATTTATATGGAACTTAAAAAAATTAATACGAGAATGAATGAGATCGCGGATAAAATTATTTCATCATATGGAAAGGAAATTTCAGAATATGATGAACTTGAAAAGCAGGTTATATGCGCTCTTGTCTTCGGAGCGCTTAATGCGTCGGCAATTGAAAATATTGTTGATTCATCATATTTGTATGGAATAATGATTGTTATACTCATGAATAAATTCGGTTATTCAGAAGATGGGGCTATACAGTTTGAAGATTATCTTGTAGAGTGTACAGACAGAAATTTTCATCCTGTAATGAATACTATTATTCATAAAGGGATAACAGCTTACGATTACATAGAGAATCCAAAGGTTTTAAAGGAAAACATTGATGAGATAATGCGAGTAATTCGAAAATCAACATAGTAATACGGTTAGGAACAATCGACGACATAGGCAACGAAGAAGCCCAACAGCGAATTGCCGCAATGGCAATGGACGGTGCGTTTGAAAGCCTTAATTATTACGATGGCAAACTTTTTTTTCTTTGAAAATCCTGCTTATTTTGATGAGAATTATGGCGGAGATATTGTATGCACAGATTTGAACGGAAAATCCAAGCAAAAAATATCGGGTGGATTTTACGACAAGGTTAAAGTGTATGACGATAACAAAAAGTGATTTGATAAAAGGAGAAATAAAATGAAAAAACTTATTATTCCATTATTTTTGATTTTAACAATCTTATGTGGATGCGCGAGTGCGAAAAAGTATGAATTCGGGTTTGCCGAAGGAGCGAAAACTCCTGTTAAATGCAGTATGAGTATCCCTTCAAAATATAATATAAAGCAAAACTATGTAGACGGAATGGATTCCGGAATTGTATTCTATACAGCGTTTGACAGAGAAAAAAATTCAAGCGGTGGAATCGATGAATTCGGAGTTATCTCCGTTTCTCTCAGTGCGAAAACAGATAATTCTGAAGAGGATACTGATTTTTATACAACCAGAGAATTCAGTGAATATCTTCTTTCAACATACGAAAATATTACATATTCGGAAGAAAGAACCGTATGCGGTTATAATGCATTTTACAATGAGAAAACTTATACTGATGAAACACTTTTCGGTGCAATAGGTCAGATTTCTATATATGTATCAAACGACAAAACAGAAGAAGATGACTTTTTTGCAATCAGCCTGACAGGAACATATCGGAATGAAACCGAAAAGCAGGAAATCATAGACGCGATAAATTCATTGGAGATATATTGATATGAAAAAACTTATTTTATCATTGCTTATGATAGCGATGCTTACGGGATGCAAAGCAGAACCTACGCCTGTTCCGCAAAACATATCGGACAACACAGTCAATACAGGTATTGCTTGTTCTGACGGAGAGAAAACTTTTTTGAGTTTTACAGATGGTTTATATATAGTCGAAGAAGATACAGACAAACTTATTATGCTGACTACTGAAGACAGTAGTGTAAAATTTACAGATAACGATTGGGTGTATTATACAAATTATACCGAAAACACATTCTGCCGTATCAAAAAAGACGGAACAGAAAAAGAAACGCTTCATAATGAAGTTTGCAGCACGGCGGTTTTGTATAACAACAGAATATATTTTCAGGAAAAATCAGACGGAAAAACTTTTTCTATGAATACAGACGGAACTGATAAAAAGGATGTAACAGATTGGTATTATTCAGATTTCATTCTGGCTGATGACGATATGTATTACATAGGGTTTGATAATACAGTGAATCGCTGTAAACTTGGCGATATTGACGATGCATATAATTATGATGTAATATACAACGGTCGTTGTGAAAGCCTTAATTATTACGATGGCAAACTTTTTTTCTTTGAAAATCCTGCTTATTTTGATGAGAATTATGGCGGAGATATTGTATGCACAGATTTGAACGGAAAATCCAAGCAAAAAATATCGGGTGGATTTTACGACAAGGTTAAAGTGTATGACGATAACAAAAAGTGATTTGATAAAAGGAGAAATAAAATGAAAAAACTTATTATTCCATTATTTTTGATTTTAACAATCTTATGTGGATGCGCGAGTGCGAAAAAGTATGAATTCGGGTTTGCCGAAGGAGCGAAAACTTCTGTTAAATGCAGTATGAGTATCCCGAAAAAGTGTAAAGTCGGACCTTACAGATTTGAATCCGAAGTTGCAAAGCCCTGGGAAAGATTCTATTGTGCAAATATAGAAGTGAAGCCGAAAACGGTTGATGGCGTAACAGGTGCAGGTGAATACAGCCTGATAAGCATATATACGATTGCCAAAAACGGAAAAGAAACAGAAGCCGAGAATGTTAAATTTTACACTGCGGAAGAAATGAAAGAACGCACTGTTTCAAAATACGGCGAACAGATTGTATATTCAGAAGACAGAACAATATGTGGATACAATGCTTTTTACAGCGAACGAATTTACGATTCTCCAATGGGATTCGCCAATGCAACTGGAGAAATTTCTGTATATGTATCAAACGATAAAACAGAAGAAGATGACTTCTTTGCAATCAGTATAGCAGGAGCATACAGCAACGAAACCGAAAAGCAGGAAATCATAGACGCAATAAATTCATTGGAGATATATTGATATGAAAAAACTTATTTTATCATTTTTTATGATAGCGATGCTTACGGGTTGTGTTTCAGAACCTGTAAAGCAGGAAGAAGTTACGACAACCGCTCGAACAATAGTATCAAAAGAGCAGAAACCTGTTGTTTCCGATGAAAATTCTTTCAGTAAGTATTACGATTACATAAATGAACTTTGTTATGAATATGAAAAAGACATAGATAAAAACTGGCAGGATTACAGTTCTTTTCCGCTTCCGTTATATATCGGAATGTGTGATGTCAACAGCGATGAAACACCCGAAATAATGCTGGGTTTTCTTCAACCGAGAGAAGAAATTTTATACGATGTCTATTCTCTCAAAACAAAAGAAAAACTTTTCTCTTTTTGCGGAAGTATAGTGGACAATCCTTTCTGTAACAAAATGTATTACGATAATGACGGCAATATATATTTTATGTCTTATTCTTCCGGCGAACTTCACGACGGAAAGATAAATGCCGAAAAGATATCTTTTTCGGGTGGAAAATGGAATGTTGTTTCAGGAGTGGAAAATGAAGGGTATTCTCCCGATGATGAATATAAGATGATAAAATCTGCGTCAATCATTCTGACAAGCGGAGAAAAGCCTCTTACTGATGAGGTTATTGCGGATAAACTTTCAGAACTTGTTGCAGAGTATGAAAAAATGCCATTATCTGATTTTGAAAAGCATGGTGATGAGTTTAAAGGAATATTTAATTCGGCAGATGAGTATCTGCAAGGTGCACAAGATGTAATGCAAAATGGATACAAAGTCGAATACATGTACAAAGGTGAAATAAGAACAGGATATGTTCAGTTTATGGGAAATAATAGCAAGGGCAAGGCAAGGTTTGCTTTTGTTGGTACTAATAACGAGGATTGTATTACTACATTTCATACTGAGAGTGGGAAATCATTTTGGAAGATGTTGAATGGAGAAAGTATCCCAGTTATTAATCCTAAATAGAGGGAAAGGTGAAATACATGAAATACAATTGTGAAATAATAAATATTGTAGATGATGAAGTTACAATTAGAATCGGAAATGTATGTATTACAGGATTTGTTAATTGCGGAGTTACGAAAAGAATAGGCCAGGAGGCGATAGTTGAGATATTACTATATGATGATTTGGAAATTACGCAGTGTGATGAAAAAAAACTATGTATAAAAAGAAAAAAACAAACTTTTCAATACTCACTTTGGGGAATTCTAGATATTGATAATGGGATTTTGAAGTCTGTAATCAATTTTGAAATAGATGAAGAAGAGTTATATAAGTATGGGTACTTAGATGGTGAGCAAGTAAAAGTAGATGTATTAAGAATTGATTTTGATTTTGAATAATTCAACCTTGAAGATCAATTCCTTAAAGAATGCCCCGAGGAATACAGACAAATCAGAGA
>CALGTU010000221.1 GCA_937901465.1 uncultured Clostridia bacterium
TATAACGGATTTCATTCAAAACCAAGTAATCAATATCTTTATAAGGATTATCATTCAATACATAGTAAAACAGATAAAACAGGAAAATATGGACAACCAATTTTTGAAAAACGACCAACTTTCAATGCTTATCTTGAAGTCTTCTTCGAGATGATTTTTAAGAATTTTGCATATTTCGTTATCGGGTTCTATTATGAGGATATGTTTTTTAGAAAGTTCTTTTCCGAGAACTTCTTCGATTTTTTCTATAATCATATTTTTCTGAACAGGTTTTATTACATATCCGTCAGAACCGATGCTTATGCATTCACATACAGTTTCGACATCGGCAACGCCTGTCTGGAAAATCGTCGGAATTTCTCTGTATTCTGCGATTGCTTTCATCTTCTTGAAAAATGTTATTCCGTCCATTCCCGGCATACGAACATCAAGAAGAATAACATCGGGTTTCCTTGACGCCATTTTTTCAAAAGCTTCCTGACCTGATAATGCGGTTATTACTGTATAGTCGTGACTGAGCTGAAAAAGAAGGGTTCTTAAAGCTATTTCATCGTCATCGACAACGAGAACGCATTTTTTATTTTCATCTTCGGGCATATCCTCGGGCGTTTTTTCGGGAAGATGATATTTTGAAAGTTCCATAAGAATGTCTTCTTTGCTTGAATAAAGATTCATGAATGAAACTTCGGGAATGTTGAAACATTCGTCTCTTGCAAGACCTAAATTGGCAGCGATTACTATTGTATGTATTTTTGAAACCGACTGAAGATTTTTTATTCTTCTTAAAATATAAATACCCGATGAAGATTCCATATCGGCATTGACAATAATAGCGCTTATCTGTTCTCTTGTAAGAATATCCAGAGCAAAGTTTGGAGAGTTTGCAAATTTAAGGTTGTATCTTTCTCCGAGACCGAATTTAAGAACAACCGAGTTTGCCGCAGAATCATCTATAACAAGAATCATTTTTAAAGACCTCCGTTAAATCAGCGATTGTCGTATTCTTTTATTACAACCGCTATATTTTTGAGCAGTTCGGAATACATTTCAAGAAGTTTACCTGTTTTTTCTTCTATAAGGTCAACGTTCTTGTCCTTGCCTGCAAATTCAAGTTCCTTAGCGAGAGCAGAAATTTCAGCCGCCCCTATATTTGCCGCAGAACTCTTGAGAGAATGAACTTCTGTTGTATAGTCAAAGATATTCTTATCATCATAATATTTCTTTATCTTCGACATTTTGTCATTCCCGAATTCAAGGAAAATTTTAAGTATTTCAACATAATCGTCAGGATTTCCGCCTGTGTTGTATATACCCTCATCTACATCGACACCATTAATTGAAAAACCGAGATTGTTTGATATTTCTTTGGGTTGTTCATCCATAGAATCGTTTATCACAACAAGTTCGGGTGGAATGAATATAGCAAGTGTATCCTCAAGCTTTTCAGCGTCGATAGGCTTTGATATGTATCCCTGGAATCCTACCGACATAAATTTCTTTTCAGCACCATTTACCGAGTCTGCGGTAAGTGCAACAACGGGAACATTTGCGAAATATTCATCTTCTTCAGATTTTGCTCTTATGAGCTGTAATGTGTCGATACCGTCAAGAACAGGCATCATATAGTCAAGGAAGATAATATCATATTTCTTCTTTTCAACCATTTCAAGACATTCTTTTCCGCTAAGGGCTGTATCGGGATTGATTTTGTATGTGTTGAGGAATCCCGATGCAATTTTAAGGTTTGTCTGGTTGTCGTCAACAACAAGTATTTTTGCTTCGGGTGCAAAGAATGAGTTGACAAATGATTTCTGAACATTTCTTCTCTTGTTGAGATCAAATTCACAAGGAGTGTTGTCGATTATGAGCTGAGGAATTGTAAAGAAGAAAGATGAGCCTTTTCCGTAAACACTTTCTACTTCGATAGTTCCACTCATAAGTTCAAGGTATTTCTTTGTTATTGTAAGACCAAGCCCAGCACCTTCAATAGAACGGTTCTTTCTTGAGTCGATTCTCTGGAAACTCTGGAAAAGGTTGCCCATTTCGCTTTCTTTGATACCCACACCGGTATCTCTTACTTCCCCCTTAAGAATTGCCATGTTGCCTTTTTGTTCCCATTTGAGAATAAATGCAACAGAGCCTTCTTTTGTATATTTTACAGCGTTTCCGAGAAGATTTATGAGAATCTGTTTTATCTTCTTTTCATCGCCCGAAAGAATATTCGGGATAGAAGGTTCAACGTCAACTTCAAACGATATTTTCTTTTCTGAAAGCCTTACTCCTATTATGTTTGTAACATCCATAATAAGCGAAGGGATATGATAATGGACATTTTCTATGCTGACTTTGTTTGCTTCGATTTTTGAAAAGTCGAGAATGTCGTT
>CALGTU010000222.1 GCA_937901465.1 uncultured Clostridia bacterium
TTATTTTGTACCATATGGTCAGGATGATTATATGGGAAAACCCAATTCTCTGGTTGCTGATTTCACAAAAATTCCCGAAACAATTTTGAAATCGCTTGGCGGAAAACAGATTCAGCCGGTTTTATTATAAAAAAATGGCTATCGGAATTTCCGATAGCCATTTGGTGTTTTTTTAAAATTATTCTTCAGAACCTTCAGCGTATTTAGCAGAGAAATTGTTGATTGTTCCGTCTGCAATCATCTTTTCGATAGATGCGTTGATCTTTGCGAGAAGTTCTTCGTTGCCCTTAGCAACTGCGATAGCATATTCTTCAGAAGCGAATGCTTCATCATCTTCAACGATAACAAGACCTTCGTTGTCACCGATGTATTTAGCAGCTGTTGCTGAGTCGATAACAACAACATCACATTTGCCATTTACAAGTTCCATAACAGCTTCTGTGCCCTTTTTGAAAGCTTCGTATTTGTATCCCATATCGTTTACACAAGTTTCGCCTGTATAACCCTGGATAACAACGATTTTCTTGTCAGCCATATCAGAAGCTTTCTTGATGTCAGAACCTTCCTTAACAATCATTACCTGCTTAGCAACATAGTAAGGAGTTGAGAAATCAACTGCTTCTTTTCTTTCTTCAGTAACTGTCATACCTGCGATAACAGCGTCGATCTGACCGTTCTGGAGTGCGATGAGAAGTGAGTCGAATTCCATATTTTCAATCTTTACAGCCATGCCGTTGTCGTCGCCTATCTGCTTTGCAACAGCGATGTCAATTCCGTCATACTGATCGATAAGACCGTTTGATGAAACGAATTCGAAAGGAGGGAATTCAGCGTTTGTACCGAATACGAGTGTGTCTGATTCCTTTGATTTTGCACATCCCGAGAGCATAGCTGCTGAAAGAACAACTGCACCTGCGAGAGCAATAATTTTTTTGAGTGTTTTTACCATTTTATAAACTCCCCTTAATTAAATTTTATTATAAGGATAACCCTTATTTACATATTAAAGAACTTTACTCAAGAACTTTACAGTTCTTTCATTCTGCGGATTTCCGAAAACCTGATCGGGAGTTCCGCTTTCCATAATAACGCCCTGGTCCATAAAAAGAACTCTTGTCGCTACTTCTCTTGCAAAGCCCATTTCGTGAGTAACGACAACCATTGTCATTCCTGATTTTGCAAGGTCTTTCATAACATCCAGAACTTCGCCTACCATTTCAGGGTCAAGAGCTGATGTAGGTTCGTCGAAAAGCATTATTTCGGGTTCCATAGCGAGAGCGCGCGCTATTGCAACACGCTGTTTCTGACCGCCTGAAAGCTGATTTGGATAAGCGTCTGCCTTATCAGCAAGCCCTACTCTGTTAAGAAGTTCCATTCCCTT
>CALGTU010000223.1 GCA_937901465.1 uncultured Clostridia bacterium
ATATGGTTTAGTTTCCGGTTGATCTTGACGGAAAGGTACAAAATAAAAATTACGATAATTATGGAGCATACCTATATTCTTCGCAGACCCCGCAAGAGCGTCGTTTGTTGCTATTGCAAGAACAACAGGTTTCATATTTCTTATGTGTGATTTAACCGCCATTGTAACGGGAGTATCTATTATTCCCGCGGCAAGTTTTGCTGTTGTATTGCCAGTGCAGGGTGCTACAACAAGAACATCAAACATATTTTTAGGGCCTATCGGTTCTGCATCTTCAATAGAATTTATTATCTTATTTTCGCATATATCTTCTATCTCTTTTCTGATATCTTCCGCTTTTCCGAAACGTGTATCCGTATCAAATGCAACAAAGGACATTATAGGTGTTATTATCGCTCCCATTTCCTTGAGTTTCTGAAGTTCTGTGATGCTTTTACGGAAAGTACAGAAAGAACCACAAAAAGCATAGCCTATTTTAAGTCCTTTAAAATCAGACATTCATATCTCCCCTTTCTTCAAAAATATTTCTTATCGTTTTAGCAATTATTTCTCCCGATGTAACGGGTGCTACTTTTCCGGGAAGTGACAATGCCCATATCGTTTTTATTCCCATTAAAGCTGATGACTCAAAATCAACTCCGCCAGGTTTTGAAGCAAGGTCAATAATAAGCGCCGAAGGATTTAAACGCGACAGCCTTTCTTTTGTAAAAATCTCTGTCGGAACTGTATTGAATATAATTTTAAAATCGGATTTCTTATCAAGCAAAGAAAAATCCTTTCCTCTGCATCCGAATATCTCTGCCCAGGCGATATCGCTCTTTTTTCTTGCACATACAGTTACATCCGCACCCATTGAAACGAGCATTTTAGCAAGAGTTTTTGCTATTCTTCCGAAGCCCGTTATAAGTATCTTGTTTCCGAAAATCGTTTCGGGACTTTCATCCATAGCGATCCCCAAAGCACCCTCTGCCGTTGCAACGGCATTCATAACAGAAAGTTCTTCTCTCAAAAGATAATCTATTGTTTCTGTTCCGTTTTTCTCAAAAATCTCTTTGCTTTCCATAAATCTTCCACCAAAAACAACTCCGCCTTTTTTTACTTTTTCTGATATTTCGGATAAAGGTATTTTATTTTCGCAAAACGGAGAGAAAAGTGTTTTCCCGTCGTTTGTAACGGGTATCGGAAGTATCACCGCATCATAAAGAATTTCTCCGTTGTCTTTTCTGAATTTTTCTGTATAAGCTTCATTGTCAATGCCACAAATATAAATATCATATATGTCAGAAAGTGATGACGCAAGAAAAACCTGCCTCAAATCTCCCCCCGCAACAAGTATCTTTAGTTTCATAAATTAACCTCCGCATAATGATACTTATATTTTATGCAAAAAAGTTTTTTTGGCAACAAAAAACCGTTACGGATTTTTAATTCCGCAACGGTTTTATTTGATTGAAAATTGTATGCATTTTGCATTTTCGTTCCAGTAAAATTCCATCTTCTTAGGAAGCATATCGGGACATATTGTGAAAATTTCCTTTTTACTGAAAAGTTTATAGGCTGCTTCTTTATAAAGTGCAGGAGTAGAGAATTTTATTCTTACATAACGATCGTCTTTCTCATAGCCTTCCTTTATGGCTTTTTCAAGAATTCTCTTTGCTTCGTCATAACTCTCGGCATAATATCCGTAATAAACAAAATAATTGCTTTCGTTTGAAAAAGCCGAGGGAGGTTCGATAAGATCCGTTCTTACAGAAAGTGTCGGTCTGAGTTCGTTATTAGGGATAAGGAAATAACTATAGCTGATATAATCATCAGGAAGCTCTCCACCATCTTTTATCGAAGCAGGATCATCCCATGTAACGTCCATATTATACCAGAGTCCGTCGATTTTTATCATATTCCACATATGGGCTTCTTCAGTAACGACGCCGTTTCCGTCGCTGTTATATTGTGTTCCTGTTGCAAGCATATTTTCGATTCCTGCTTTGTTACAAAGAATCGCCATAGCTCTTGCATAACCTTCACACAATGCGTTACCGTCAACAAGTGCGCCGAAAGGAGTTCCTACATATCTTCCCTCTGTTTCGTATTTACAGCCGAAGATTATCTCATCATGGAAAATTTTAAGCTTATCAACATCAGACATAGTATCATCTGTTTTCGAAAGAATTTCAGCAACCTTTTCTTCTGTCATGGTGTTGAGATATGCAAGTTCTTCAAAATCATATTTGTATTTTAAAACAACAGATGTAACCTTGCCTGTGAGTGCATGCATGGTTACTGTATATTCATCCGAAAGATAATAGAGCGAATTTTCTTCAATAAAAATCATCTCACAGATTTCTTCAAGACGTTCTTTTTTTATCTCTCTTGAAATCTTTATTTCTTCAGAATAATTCTTTGCGCCCTCAACTATGCTGTTGTAAATTTCTTTTTCTGAAGCATCAAGTGAAAGATAGCCGTATCTGCTTGTGCATCTATCGGGAATGGTATCCTGCCATACTGTAAATTCAACTTTGGGAATATGTCCTGATGTTTCTGTTGTTTCATCTGTCATGATAAAATCAGGAATGTCTGTATCTGTATTCCCCGGGTTTTCTGAAACAGGGTTACACGCCGAAAGAAGCAACGATGAAAGTATTGCAATAATCATTACTTTTGAAAGACCTTTTTTCAACGCGTTCACCCCTTTCTATCAGAATGTTATCAGTATCATATTTGCATTTTCGAGAGTATAATATCTCATTTCGGATTTATTGAATGTATATCCGGTTTCTTTTTCTACCTCTGAAATAAGATAGAAAAGTTCTCCTGAGTTTGCAAGGTCGGCAACAGCTTCGGCAACCGCCCTTTCAGAACACATCGACTGTGCGTAATTCTTATTTTCCTTTATTGCATTTTTAAGAGAATTCTTTATAACGGATTTAAGGTCGCCTGTGGTCTGTGCGTATGTTCCCATAACTTTATAATAGTTATATTTTTTTCCATAGGCATCGGGTTTGCTATAGTTGTATTCAAAAAGCTGTCTGTCTGACATTTTAACAGAATCAACAAGGAAATATTCATAGAACACCGCGTTATCGAATCCGTCAACATCTATGGTTGTATCATCCCATGTGACATCGACTTCATACCATTCGCCGTCGAGTTTTACCATATTCCACATATGGCCCTCTCCGCCTGCCATGCCAAAAACACAAGTGTTTTCAATGCCCGCTCTGTTACAGAGATACTGGAATGTTTTTG
The DNA here is from genome assembly GCA_937901465.1 of uncultured Clostridia bacterium. GTDB lineage: Bacteria > Bacillota > Clostridia > Oscillospirales > Ruminococcaceae > RGIG4131. The sequence goes on from CALGTU010000223.1 coordinate 3,247, forward strand.
CATAACCCGAACATGTTGCTCTTCCTTCAACAAGAACGCCATAGACAAAGTTGCGGTTTTGTGCTGTTTTATCATAAACGCATCTTGATATGATTTCATCATGAAATAATCTGAGAACTTCAAAATCGCTCATATCGGGAGTTATCTTTGCTATTATCTTATCCGCTTCAGAAACTGCGGCAGATGTCATTTTGCTATGTGTCGCCTTATCGTAATAATAAGCTAAATCCACAGTTTTTATTATTCCGTTTTTCCCTCTTACCATACAATTTTCAAGAGAAATATAAGAATAAAGCGGTTCATAAAGGTCGAAAGCATAAACAACTTTTTCAAGTTCTGCTTTTGTCAGCGAAATATCGCTGAAATCAACTGTATTTGAAAGAGAAACCGCCGCTCCTTCAAAAATATCATAAGCCTGTTTTTCTTTTTCGCTGAGAGTATTATATACATAAGACCTGTATATCTCTTTTCTCGGAACCGATGGAGCCGAAAGAGATACAAAAGTCGTTGTTTTCGTAGTTTGTTGTGCAGTTTCTTTAACTGCGGGAGCAGTTGTTATAACTGTTGTAGTTGTTGTTGTTGGTGCTTCCGTTTGTGCGGCGGTAGATTCCGTTTCTGTCGGGACAGTTGTTTCTGTCGGAACTGTTGTTTCCTTCGGAGTATCAATAGTTTCCGGAGTTGCCGTTTCGGCAGGTATCACTTCAGGAGTTGTTGTTTCGTCTGAAGTTTCGGTAGTTTCATAGGTAAGTTCTGTTGTTTCTATCGGAACAAACGGTTCCGTGAATTCATCTTCAGACGGAACCGTCTCCGATACCGAAACGGTTGTTTCGGTTTGATTATAAGGGTTTTCATCAAGTGGGAACAAATCTGATTTACAGCCCGAAAAAGCCATAATAACAGAAAGCATAATTCCTGTTATGGCATAACGTCTGTTTTTCATTTTATTCCCACCTTCCGATAAAATTAGTTGTATTTGATATTGAAATGAAGAATTAAGAGCTGGTCATCGTTCATAAGACCGAATGATGAGAACTGAGGATTTGCAGCCTTTACATCGTCAGAAATCTTCTGGTATCCGCCCTTCTGAATGAGTTCGTTTACAGCTTCATTGAAAACATCAGCGTTTGCACATTTAACCTGACAAACTGTTTCGCCCTTCTTGGCCTGTTCAACCATATGCTTATGAAGAAGTGAAACCGCTTCATCCTTTGTTGTAGCATAAAGGCCCTTATACTTGAAGTAGTCAAGATCTGTTGAATCAGCAACGGGAGGAACGAAATCGCATATTACGATATGTGTTATATCATTGATAGCTGAATCTGGAACAAAAAGATAATTGTGTCTTAAAAGCTGTTCGCCTGTTGAACTTTCGGGGTCGTCCCATGTAACATCGACATTATACCATTTTCCGTCGATCTTTACCTTTGTCCATGCATGTGAGTTATTATCATACTTGTTTCCTGTGATTCTTACGTTTTCAATTCCGAAATGGTTACAAGCCAGAGCAAAGCCCTTTGCATAACCTTCACACTGTGAATATCCGCCTACAAGAGGACCGAATGCGTCTTTCGCATAGATATCATCTTTTGAGAAAACTGTGTTTGTTATGAGATAATCATGGATAGCTATAACCTTATCAACATCTGTTGCGTTTGCAGGGAATGAAGCTTCGATTTTATCAAGAGCCTTGTATATCTGTCCTGCCATAGCTTCAGATTTTACCTTATCATATTTATAAGATAAAGCAACCTTTGACATTTTGCTTCCTGCTGAACTGAACTGTGCTCTTGTTCCGTGGAACCAGAAGATTTCAGGTTCCTGGAAATATACATGTTTGAATACCTTTTCTACTGTTTCTGTAGGATATTCTGCACCAAGGTCAACTTCCTGTTCGAAATTTACAAAACCTTCATAGATCTTATCGTAAATTGCTTTTTCATCTGCAGAAAGTGTGTTATAAACATAGCCTGTAGAACGCTTGATGTTTTCGAGAGAATTATCGTCCTGAACGTCATTTTCTCCATCATCGGAACCATTATTGCCGTTATCACCGTTATCACCATTGTCGCCTGCGTTACCGCCGTTACCATCTGCATCATCAGAATCACCTGAAGTTGCTGAATCTGTAACAGCAGGATCGTTTCCGGGATTTTCAATATCGGTAGTTGTCTTTGAGCATGCTGTTACAGAAATAACCATAACTGCCGCAAGTAAAATAGATAATATTCTTTTTTTCATTTTCTCAAACCTTTCATTTTAAAACTCATTTAGGGGCGGTTGAAATCGCCCCTAAATCAGATTATGTCATTACTGGTATGTTACAACGAGTTCAACGATGTATTTGTCTGTTGTAAGGAATGTTGTATCACCGAGTGACTTAGCAGTACACTTATAGCAACCTGATGTGCTGTTTACTGTGTTTATAACGCTTGTGTAGTTAGATGTAAGCCAAGCAACTGTCTGATCATAAACAGCCTTATCGCTACACTTGATCTGGATTACTTCCTGCTTGTTCTTAGCAGCGTTGATAGCAGCCTTCTGCATCTTTGTCTTGGCATCGGCGAGCGATGTTGCATAGTAACCTGATTTTACGAAGTAGTTGCTATCCCATGATGTTGCTGAAGGAGGCGTAAATGTGCACTGAGGAATGTAGTTTCTTCCGCTTCCGCTCATGATACCTGTATCAGGAATGAGGAAGAATGTGTATCTGATTGCTCTTGACTGTGTTTCTGAATAGTATTCGTCCCATGTTGCGTCGATGTTATACCACTTTCCTGAAACCTTAACCTTGTTCCAAGCGTGTGAGAGACCATCGTATTTTGTACCTGTCATACGAACGTTTTCGATACCGAAGTGTGTGAGTGCATATGTCATAGCCTTTGCATAACCTTCACACTGACCAACGCCTTCTACGAGAGGACCGTAAGCGAATCCGCTGTACTTATTGTTCTTTGAGAATACTGTGTTTGTAACGATATAGTCGTGGATAGCCTTAACCTTATCATAATCTGATGCGTTTGCAGGGAATTTAGCCTGAATCTTTGCCATTGCATTATCACAAGCCTTTTCCATAGCGGCAACTTCTGATTCTGTGAACTTATACTCAATATCAAGAATTGACTTTCCGTCTGCTGAAACTTCATACGAAACACATGAAGTTGAGATATATGGTTCCTGGAAGTAAATTGTCTGAAGAATATTGTTTACTTTTTCTCTTCCGATGTCTACTGTAAGAAGAATTTTGGGTGCACGGTTCTTAAGACCATTGAAAATTTCAATGTAAGCCTGCTTTTCGTCATCAGTAAGAGTACCGAAAACATATCTGTTGGCATTCTTTACATAAGCTGAAGGAGCAGAAGGTGTTGTAGCAGCTGTTGTTGCTGCTGTTGTAGCTACTGTTGTTGCTGCTGTTGTTGCCTTTGTTGTAGCTGCTGTTGTGGGAGCAGTTGTAGCTGCTGTTGTGGGAGCAGTTGTAGCTACTGTTGTAGCTTCGGGAGCTTCTGTTGCAGCTGTTGTTTCTGTCTGAGGAGCGTTTTCGCTATCCTTACCTGTTCCGCAGTTAGGACAGAACTTTGATGTTATTTCTGTCTGACCGCATGAAGGGCATGTCCAGTCCTTAGCTTCGCCACAGTTAGGGCAGAACTTTGATGAAACATCTGCCTGTCCGCATGAAGGACAATCCCATGTGTCGCCTACTGAGACAACGGGAGTAGTGTTGTCTACGGGTGTGTTTTCAATTTCTTTCTTCTTACATCCCGAAAAAACGGACACTGACATCATGACCGTCATAACAAGTGCAAGAAGTGCTGATGACTTTCTCTTCATCATAACAATTCTCCTTTTCATTCTTTGGTTTGGGTTTTATCGTTAAGAACAACCGCTTTTATTTTGGTTATTCTTTTTTCCTCCGTTATCAAAACGGTGAATTCAATGTCATCGTAAACCACCGATGCATTTTCATTTTCCTCGGGTATTCTTCCGAGAAGGTCTGTAATAAATCCGCCCATAGTGTCATATTCGTGTTCCTTTGGAAGTTCTTTTCCCAGAACAGAAAGTATTTCTTCAGGGTCGGCTGTTCCGGAAATCATATAGGTTCCTTCTGAAACCTCAACGATTTCTTCAGCGTCATCGTCATATTCATCCTGAATATTTCCGACTATGGATTCAAGTATGTCTTCCATCGTGATGAGTCCTGCCGTTCCGCCGTATTCATCGACAACAACAGCAAGCTGAGCTTTGTTCTTACGCATCAGTTCAAAAACTTCTCCGCAGGAGTTGGTTCCCGGAACGTAAAGAACATCTCTTATAAAGTTGGTTATTTCAAAACCTTCAACATTCTCACATCCGATAAGACAGAGAAGGTCTTTGACGCATACGAATCCGAGTATGCTGTCTATTGTGTTTTCATAAACAGGGATTCTCGAACGTCCCGAATCTATTGCAAGACGGATTACATCGGGAACCTTCGCCTTTATGTCAACCGCGTCAATGTCTGTTCGATGTGTCATTACATCGCCCGCTAAGGTGTCGTCAAACTCAAAGATATTGCTTATCATTTCTTTCTGAGATTCTTCAAGTTCACCCGTTTCATTGCGCGCATCAACAAGCATAAGTATTTCTTCTTCTGTTGCTATATCTCTTTCATCGGTCTGTGAAAGACCAAAAAGAAAAGAGAACAGTTTTGTAAGAAGTCCGCATAAAGCGGTAAGCGGAGTAAGGAGTATTATAAGAATCCTCACAGGTAATGCAACGAATACGGCAAGAGATACCGAATCAGCGGCCATAGCAATTCTTTTGGGAATTCTATCGCTGAATACTGTCATAACAACAACTGTTGATATAACAATTATCGATGCTGAAATTATTGTTGAAAGTTCATCGGCAAGATAATTTTCTTTAAAAAGATTTATAATACATTTATAAAGTGAAGGAAAAAATACCAAGAACGCCGATAAAGCTATAACAACTGCAGAGAGAATTCTGTTTGCGGAAAAAGTAGTAATCATAGCTGAAGGTTTTGAAAGAACAGATGAAAGAATTTTCTTTCCGCCCTTTTCATTTTCAAAATCCTTGACAACGCTGTCGTTTATTTCTGTAACCGCAAATTCACATAATGTGAAAAACGCTCTTAAAAGAACAATGACAACAATAACCGCAATACCCCATCCTGAGATATCGGTTTCCGTAAAAGCAACGGACAATCGACTACTGTCAGAAATCATTTCTATCCCCCGATACACAATAGGTTTTGTTGAATGAATTTTATGCAAAGACAAAACTTCACATATAAAATGATTATACAATAAAATCAAATGAAAGTCAACACTGACACTATAAGGAAGATATTGCAAAAAACTCCTGAAAATCGCATAAATTAAGCCTTTTTAATACCAATAAAAAAATTGTAACCAAACTGAAACCCATTTGTAACTATTCTGTAATATTTTTTATTTTTTTAAAAAACTCTGTTTTAAACAATATTGTTAATTTTTTGTCATTCACATTTGTGCAGATATAACATCTTAAGATAAAACTGTTCAATAATAACACAACAAAGTCGGATGATTTTTTTCATTTTAAATGAATTTTTTTGAAAAATAAAAGTAAATTTATCTTTAATTTTTAGTTCATTCTCTTTACATTTTATAAAATATATGTTAGAATTATCGGGTAAAGTTGCAAACAGAAAAAGTTTGCGACATAACATCATCAGTTCAATTTTTTTAGGAGGCTTACTGAAATGGCTAGAAAAATGAAAACCATGGATGGTAACAACGCTGCCGCATGGGCGTCATACCCCTTTACAGACGTTGCTGCTATCTACCCCATCACTCCTTCCTCAGTAATGGCTGAGGTTACAGACGTTTGGTCTGCAGCAGGACAGACAAACATGTTCGGACAGCCTGTAAAGGTTGCTGAAATGCAGTCTGAAGCAGGTGCAGCTGGTACTGTACACGGCTCACTCGCAGCAGGTGCTCTCACAACAACTTATACTGCATCACAGGGTCTTCTCCTTATGATCCCTAACATGTATAAGATTGCCGGTGAACTTCTTCCCTGCGTAATCCACGTTTCAGCTCGTGCACTCGCATCACACGCTCTCTCAATCTTCGGTGACCACTCAGACATCTACGCTTGCCGTCAGACAGGTTTTGCAATGCTCTGTTCATCCAACCCTCAGGAAGTTATGGACCTCGGCGCTGTTGCTCACCTTT
>CALGTU010000224.1 GCA_937901465.1 uncultured Clostridia bacterium
GTTCTGTCCCGAGTGCGGCAGCAAGAAGCCTGAGCCCAAGACAGCTTCCGGCTGGAAGTGCCGTCGGAATGCGTGGGACGCGCGATCACGGATCTCCAGCTCATGAACGGCGCATTTGACGCGCCCGAAACGATGGGCGAAATGGCTCTCCTGCGCGGCAAAGCTCCGGCGGCAGCCATGATGACCTATCAGGGGACGGTCATGGAGTACACACGCGGCAGGGGACGGCTCTCCTGTACCTCGGCGGGCTACGCGCCCTGTGCGAATGCCGAGGAGGTCATCGAAAGGATCGGCTACAATGCAGAAGCGGATACGGACAATTCGCCGGATTCCGTGTTCTGTGCACATGGCGCAGGCTTTCTGGTGAAGTGGGACGAGGTGCACAATTACATGCACACCGAGAGCTGTCTGCATCCGGAAACGGAGGAGCTGACCGCACCGCAGAGGATGCCGGAACGGACGAAATACACCGGCAGTGCGGCGCAGGACGAGGAGCTGATGAAGATCTTCGAGCAGACCTACGGCGCGATCAAGCGCGAGGAACGCCACGCCATGCATACGCAGAAGCAGCCCCCCAAGCCCTCACGCAAGCCCGTGCCCGTCCCGAAGGGGCCGGAGTATCTGTTGGTGGACGGGTACAACATCATTTTCGCGTGGGACGACCTGAAGGCGATCGCGCGTGATAGTCTCGATTCGGCAAGACAGCGGCTGATCGACATTCTGAGCAATTATCAGGGCTTCAAAAAATGCCGGATGATCGTGGTGTTCGATGCCTACAAGGTCAAGGGCGGCAAGGAGCATGTGACGGAGGAGCACGGCGTGAGCATCGTGTATACGAAGGAAGCGGAAACGGCGGACATGTACATTGAGCGCGTGACGCACAAGCTCTGCAAGGATGCGCGGGTGCGCGTGGCGACCTCGGACGGGCTTGAACAGATCATCATCCTCGGCAACGGCGCGTACCGCGTGTCCGCGTCGGAATTCCGCCGCGAGATCGCGCAGACGGAGGAGGAGATCAGGGGGATGATCGGATAAAGACAACGGTTCTGCGTGGGGGCAGAACCGTTTTTATCGTTGCTGATGCTTTTACATCGGGGGGAGTTTTATAAATTGGGATTTGACACTCCATCAAACTGAAATTTATCTTTGCTTTACTATTTTCAATAGTTTTCTCACATAATCATCTGCGTGATTTATTGAAAACTCTCCATGATACATATTAGGAAGAACTTGTATAAAACTACCCTGTAATTTTTCATGAATGATTTTAGCAGATTTTTTCATTGAATGATTTTCTTTTTCTCCAACATAAATTTGAACGGTTGTCTCACACTCTCCAATACCATCTTTTAGAGAATATACTGAGTTTTCCTGCAAAAAGGCAATCATATCACTCTTACTAATAGCACAAGTATCTTTGTAATATTCATCAAACAAATTCGATTTTATTCTTAATGATTTGAATTGTAATTTTGAAAACCACTTATACTTTATTAATCCATAGCAACTCCCAAATGCCGGTTTAATCATGGAATATGTAAATTTTGAAGGTATCACAAGTGCGCTTTCCACTATTGCATACTTACATATATCTTTACATTGAGATAAAATTTCAAGCAAAATCTGCCCTCCGAGTGACAGTCCTCCCATCAGTAAAACAGAACCACCCAATTTACTATTTACAAATTCTATAATCTCCAAAGCATTATTCTCTATCGTCGTAAAATTTTTATCACAGCCTGCATGACCATCTAATATAGGCAAAAACACATGATAATCCGTTTGCAGTCTTTCAGCAACTTCTTTGTAATTCCACCATGATAAACCGCCTCCGTGTAAGAGGATAATTACATCATTATTTTCTTTTCCATATTCTACATAATTCAACGTCTTTCACCTCGCCGCAAAATTCTTATTTATCAGTCCGCCCGACCACCTATATTATACCACACTCCGCAGACGATTGCAACAAATAACCTCCGATGCTTTCACATCGGAGGTTTGCTGTCAGGGTGTGACAAAATAGATGACATAGAAAACGGCTATGTAATCATATTCAGTTCGACAAATTGGAATTTACTTCTTCAATACTTTTTTGCACCAAGTGCGTTTATTGCATTTGGGACACTTTAAGTGACGGGTGAATCCTCTGTGCATTGCCATCATTACTTCTTTATAAGTAGGTACAATTTCGCATCCACATTCTTTGCACTTGTAAGCACCCACACTGACTTCAAGCTTTAATGCATAGAAGCACGGTATCAAAAACACAACACAAACACCAAGAATTGTGACAAGCTGCCACACTCCTTCGGGAATCAAAAATGCTGCAATAAAGATACCTGCAATTAGGACTGCCATACTTACAATCATAATTGCCCACATAGAAGACCAAATTGTTTTGTTTTTCTTTTCCAATTCTTTCGCCATATCAAGCAAAAGCTGTTCATTTTTCTGATTGTTATTTTCCATATTGATTTTCTCCCCACTTAATAATTCATTTACACTGATGCAAAGGATATCACAGAGTTCAAGCATTATCGAAGTATCGGGCATTGCGATGCCCCGTTCCCACTTGGATATTGCTTTATCGGTGATACCCAGTTTTTCTGCCAACTGCATTTGTGTTAAGTTTGCCTTTTTTCTGCACTCGGCAATAAATCTTCCGATTTTTATTTGATTCATAGGCTACCTCCTTTCACTTTTTTTTATTTGATTCATAGGCTGCCTCCTTTCACTTTCAGTATACATTGTTTGGAGAAAAAAACACACCTACCATTGGTTTAGTGAGGAGAAGTAAACCTATGGTAGAGTGAGAATTGACCGTCAAATTCTTATTTATCTGTCAGTTAATTATAGCATTGTCGATATAAAAAGTCAACGTCATAAGCAACGCAAAGCCACTTTTGACATTAATATCAAAAGTGGCTTTCTAATACTTCTGTATGACTATCGGAATAAAACTGTCGGGAATTTTTTTATTCTATAAAAAGTTTTTCTCCGTCAAAATCAAGTTTTAAGACAGTTCCCGCCAAAACATCATCAGCGATAAGTTTCTTCGCGATTAAAGTTTCGGCTTTTCTCTGAATAAATCTTCTCAAAGGTCTGGCACCATAATTCGCGTCATATCCCTCTTCAACGATATATTCCTTCGCTTTTTCGCTTACTTCAACATAAACCTGCTTGTCCTTAAGGCGTTTCTGAAGATCACCTATCATAAGATCAACAATGCCATAAATCTCTTTCTTTGTAAGAGGTTTATAGAAAACTATCTCATCAAGACGGTTTAAAAATTCAGGTCTGAACTGTTGTTTCAAAAGTGCATCAACATCTTCTCTTGCATCGTCATTTATCTCTCCGTTTTCACCTATTCCGTCAAGAATATAATGCGAGCCAAGATTCGATGTAAGGATAATAACAGTATTCTTAAAATCAACCGTTCTTCCCTGCGAATCGGTAATTCTTCCGTCGTCAAGAACCTGTAAGAGAATATTGAAAACATCGGGATGAGCCTTTTCAACCTCATCAAGAAGAACAACCGAATAAGGCTTTCTTCTTACAGCCTCAGTCAGCTGACCGCCTTCTTCATATCCGATGTATCCGGGAGGCGCACCAATCAGTCTGCTTACACTGTATTTCTCCATATATTCACTCATATCTATTCTTACAATGTTCTTTTCGTCGTCAAAAAGTGTTTCGGCAAGTGCTTTCGCAAGCTCCGTCTTTCCAACGCCCGTAGGCCCTAAGAAAAGGAACGAACCTATCGGTCTGTCGGGGTCCTTTATTCCCGCTCTCGAACGAAGTATAGCCTCGCTCACCTTTTCAACTGCCTCGTCCTGACCGATAACTCTTTCATGAAGAACCTTGTCAAGCGATAAAAGTTTTTCTCTCTCGCCTTCCATAAGTTTCGCAACAGGAATGCCTGTCCATCGACAGATTATTCTCGCAATTTCTTCATCAGTAACCTTGTCTCTCAAAAGCGAATTTCCGCTCTTCGCCTTTTCAGCAATCTTTTCTTCTTCTAAAAGCTGTTTATTAAGTTCAGGAAGTCTGCCGTATTTGAGTTCGGCGGCTTTGTTAAGGTCATATTCCCTTTCGGCTTTCGCCATATCGGCATTAACCTTTTCAATTTCTTCCCTCAGTTTCTGAACCTTAGAAATAGCGTTCTTTTCGTTTTCCCATCTTGCCTTCATCTCGTTGAAAACGCTTCTCATTTCCGAAAGTTCTTTTCTTACTTCCGAAAGATGCTCCATAGAAAGATTATCACTTTCTTTTTTAAGAGCAGCTTCTTCAATTTCATGCTGAATTATCTTTCTTGAAATCTCATCAAGCTCTGTTGGCATCGAATCGATTTCTGTTCTGATTAAAGCACAAGCTTCGTCGATAAGGTCGATAGCCTTGTCAGGCAAAAATCTGTCTGTGATGTATCTGTCCGATAAAGTAGCGGCAGCAATAAGTGCGTTGTCACTTATCTTAACCCCATGAAAGACTTCATATCTTTCTTTGAGACCTCTTAAAATAGAAATGGTATCTTCAACAGTAGGCTCCGAAACAATAACAGGCTGGAATCTTCTTTCAAGTGCCGCGTCTTTTTCGATATATTGTCTGTATTCATTCAGCGTTGTAGCACCTATACAATGAAGTTCGCCTCTTGCAAGCATAGGCTTCAAAAGGTTGCCCGCATCCATAGCGCCGTCTGTTTTTCCCGCACCCACTATTGTGTGGAGTTCGTCTATGAAAAGGATAATTCCGCCTTCGCTCTTCTTTATTTCCGAAAGAACAGCTTTAAGTCTTTCTTCAAATTCACCTCTGTATTTAGCACCCGCAACAAGTGCACCCAAATCAAGAGAGAAAACCTTTCTGTCTTTAAGACTGTCAGGAACATCTCCCGCAACAATTCTCTGTGCAAGCCCCTCGGCGATAGCCGTTTTACCAACGCCGGGCTCACCTATCAGAACAGGATTATTCTTTGTTTTTCTCGAGAGAATTCTTATAACATTTCTGATTTCGGCATCTCTTCCGATAACTGGGTCAAGTTTGTTGTTTCTGGCAAGAGATACAAGCTCCTGACCATATTTTGTTAAAACATCATAGGTTTCTTCAGGGCTTTCGTTAGTAACTCTTGTGTTCCCTCTTACCTCCATAAGTGCCTTTAAAAACGAGTTTTTATCGATAGAAAAAGCGCCGAAAATTTCTTTTAGTTTTCCCTCAGCATTTTCTATAAGCGAAATAAAAATATGTTCAACCGAAACAAATTCGTCTTTCATATTATCGGCGATTTTTTCAGCAGAAATAAGTATTCTGTCCGCCTCGGGAGAGATATAGGCATCACCGTTTCTTCTCGCCGAACCCGAAATTTTAGGCATAGCAGAAATAAGATTTAAAACCGATGTTGTTATCGCAGAAAGTTCGATATTCATCTTTTTAAGAAGACCGCCTATAAGCCCGTTTTCCTGTGTTAAAAGTGCATAGGCAATATGCTCAGGCGTAATAGCGTTGTTCTGATATTCGGTTACAGTATTCTGCGCTTCCTGTATAGCCTCGAGTGATTTTCTTGTAAGTTTCTGTGCGTTCATAATGAAAACCTCCTCATATTATGATTATGTTGTTATTTACTCCGTCTATAACTCTTTTTCTGACATTTCCCATAGCCATAAACGGATTTTCGCTTTCAGAAAAATACTCCTTTATCGCCATATCAACAAGGTTTACATAGTCGTTTATTGCCTTGCCTATGGTCTTTGAGTTGTTATCAACCTTATCTGAAACTTTAAGCTTTCTTATATGTTTTCCCGAAGAAGAGATATATTCAACTCCGCCTTCAAAAAATTTATCGCAGAGTTCTTTTTCATATTGTTCCCACCAGGAAAAGAACATATCAAGATTATATAAAAGTTCTTCCGACTGCGTTCTGAAAGAAACACCCAAAACCCCGAAAGTTCCGTCTTCATCGGGAATTTTAAGAAGTTTCACTTCATACCTGATAGTAGGCCTGTATTTATATCTTAACTGACTTCTGAATGATAGCATCGCATCTGATGTCTGGCTCTGAAGTTGAAAACTTTCGTCCATAACAGATTTCATATAATCAAAAATATCCCTTATTTCCTGTTCGGGAGTTTTATAGCATACTTTTTCTGCTAAAATACTGTTTATAAGATTAGAACGGTTTGTTCCCATTTTATAAGCCAAATCGTCAATCGCTCTTACGACATTATCCGAAAGCACAAGACTGTAAACACTTTTTTTCATTTTCTCTCCTCCGTTTCGATTATATTGTAGCATTGTTTTAATAACTTGTCAAGCATTTTATATAAAATATTTTACGAGTTTTGAAAAGCAAAAAATAAAGTTATACGCAAAAAGCGTACAACTTTATCAAATTTTCGTTATTTTTTCTCTGAAATTCACCCTGTCGGCGTACAACCGGATATAAAAACAGAAATCTTTTCGTTACCGAGCGGTAAATTTATTTTCTTAATAAAGTCAGTAACGATATGGGTTAAGGCTTTGCCTTACATATCAACGGCGGTCATTTCAACCCAAGCGGGATAATATCCTGCTCTTCTTGCAACATTTCTTGATGCGATATTAGACCACCATGTTCCATAATAAGGAACAGCACCGCGCATAAGAATTTCTTTTGTCAGCGCCGAAACAAGAACAGAAGCCGTTCCTCTTCCTCTGTATTCGGGAAGAACATCTATTCCTATCTGCCAGAATCTTTCGCTGTCGTTTGAAGCGCCCGCTATGGCATAAATCTTGTTTCCGTCCATAGCACAGGTTGCTATAACATCGTGTCTTCCGAGTTTGTTTTCATACATAAGTGCATTTGAAAAACGCTTGTCTTCATAAAGAGAAGGAATTGCTTCTTCTTCATAAACCTTTATGCGATATCCTGATAAATCGGGGTAATAATATGGCGAAACAGGAAGATAATACTGATTGAAGCTTCCTATTGCTTTACCGTGTTTACTGAGTTCGCGGTTTATATGAAAAATAGCCTTTGCATCGAAAAGTTCTATTCCCTTAACGCTACCCAAAAGGTCTTTCGCAAAAGGATAAATCGCTTCATCAACGGTAGCAACGGCACCGTTTCCGAATGAAGCTATGCGAAAAAAATCCTTCTCATTACGGAAAATTCTTCTCCCCGAAAGGAGAGAAGAATATGTTACTGTATTTTTGATATTCAAAA
>CALGTU010000225.1 GCA_937901465.1 uncultured Clostridia bacterium
GATGCAGATAAAGGCCCATATAAAAATCCCGATATTGCAATAATAACGTCTTTCGCCTCATATTTAAGAAAATCAACTGCTGGAATGAATGGTATTCTTATCAAAAATACAGTAAGATAAGAAATAGCTGCCAACATCGAAAGAACAATCATTTTCTTGAGTTTTTCATTTTTCATATACTCTATCTCCTCTGAAAAAATAAAAAACGCCCGCAAATATACCTTGCGGGCGCAAACAGACAATAAATCGCCTATTTTTGTTTCTTCAATCCGGACTTTACCGTTGGTATCGGAATCTAACCGATTCTGCGCAAGCGCTCGTAGACTAACCTTTTAAGGCATTACTACCAGTGAGGAATTTCACCTCGCCCTGAAACAAGTATCAATATTTAATTATATGCAATATTATTCACAATCTTCACAATCTTCGCAATCGCATTCTTCAAGATCAAATTCAAGAAGTTCGTTGCAATTAGGGCAATTGATTGAACCGTCTTCGATCATATATTCATCAAGACAGATTGAATCACCACAGCTTGGGCAAACAACTTCATAAAGGAAATCGTCATCTGCACAATCACAGTCGCAATCGTCATCGCAGCAATCACAATCACCGCCGTAAAGATCTTCTTCCACATCGCCAAGATCCTGGTCAATTGTATCAACGAGTTCTGTAATTTCATCAATTTCATCCTGAACCCCTTCAATAACATCAGCCATTTCTGAAAGGATATCAGCCATCTGAAGTAAAACCTTACCTTCAGGTGTTGAATCGTTTATATCAAGACCTGACATAAGACCATTAAGATAAGCAACTTTTTCTGTAAGACTCATAATATTGCCTCCTCACTAAAAATCAATAGTAGAATTAAACTCTTTCCATGTACTCGCCTGTACGAGTGTCAATTCTGATTGTTTCACCCTGATCAATGAAAAGTGGAACCTTAATTTCAGCGCCTGTTTCAAGAACTGCGGGCTTTGTTGCGTTTGTAGCAGTATCACCCTTGAAACCAGGATCTGTTTCTGTTACAACGAGTTCAACAAAGTTGGGGGGTTCAACAGCGAACACCTTGCCCTTGTATGAGCAAACCTTACATACCATCTGTTCTTTAACAAACTTAAAGTTATCTGAAAGTTCAGAAGAACTGATAGGAACCTGTTCGTATGTTTCAGAGTCCATAAAGTAATAAAGGTCTCCGTCAGAATAAGAATATTCCATATCCTTTCTTTCAACAAAAGCTGTAGGGAATTTTGCTGAAGGGTTATAGCTCTTTTCAATTACCGCACCTGTAATAACATTCTTAATCTTTGTTCTTACAAATGCTGCGCCTTTACCAGGCTTAACATGCTGAAATTCAACAATCTGGAGAACATTTCCGTCTTCTTCGAAAGTAACTCCGTTTCTGAAATCTCCTGCTGTAATCATAAGAAACCTCCGTATGTCATAATTTAATACTATTATTGTACTTCATTTTACATAAAAAATCAAGTATTTTTTACAAAACAATCAATTCTTTAGAAAAATTCGTCAGATTATATACTTTCTCTTCTTTGATAGCAACTAAATCTTCTATTCTAACACCAAATTCACCAGGAAGATATATTCCCGGTTCTATAGTGATTACCATTCTATCAAAGAGGGCTGAATTAACAAATCGTTTTTGAGGAGCAACTGATGGGATTTCGTGAATGTCCATTCCAACCCCATGTCCTGTTGCGTGTCCAAATTTATCTCCATACCCTTGTTCGCTTATATAATCCCGTGCTGCAGCATCAATATCTTTAAGTTTCGATCTGAAACCCACTTTTTCTAAAGCTTTCTTTTGAGCCTCGAGAACAATATTATAAACATTCAAATATTTTTCTGTCGGCGTTCCGAAAAATATATTTCGAGTCATATCGCTGCAATAGCCGTAATATTTTGCTCCACAATCGATAAGAATATTATTTCCTTTCTTAAGAGTCCTGTTTGAAGGAACTCCGTGTGGCTTTGATGAATTGCTACCAAAGAGAACTATTGTATCGAATGATGTTTTTTCAGCGCCAAACCGAGATATATATTCACAATATTTTGCCGCGAGATAACGTTCAGAAACTCCCTCTTGTATATCATTTTTTATAAGGCAATCAAGTGCTTGTTCAGAAATAAGTTGGGCTTTATGGATTTTAGATAACTCAGAATCACTTTTCTTAAGTCTTAACGCCTTAATTGCTGAACTTACAAAATCACTATCGAGTATCTCGACGTTTGTAAAATCGTTTTTGAGTCTTCTGAATTCATTTACAGTAACATAGTCTGTTTCTATTCCGACTTTTGTAACTCCATGTTTTTCAAAACATTCAGAAAGTTGTTTTTTTCTATCTTTAAGAAGAACAACTTCACAATTAGTCGCTTCGCGGCAAGCATCTTCATAATATCTAGAATCAACAAAAAGATAACACCAGCCACCTGTTCGCACAGCAACCAGAATCGCTTCCGAAACATTTATATCAGTAAAGTATCTTATATTCACATCAGATGTAATGACAACACAATCAACATATCCGTTATATTCAGCATATAAAGAATGTACACGGTTACCTATATGCCCGAAAGATGCATCAGCCATTGTTTTCCCCCTTAATATTTAAAAGTGCATCGATTGCAAGGCAATAACTATATTTTCCAAATCCTGCTATCTGACCTTTGCATACAGGAGCAATCACCGATTTAGTTCTGAATTCATCTCTGCCGTGAATATTACTGAAATGAACTTCAACACAAGGAATGTTTACTGCTGATATAGCATCTCTTATAGCATAACTATAATGGGTATACGCACCCGCGTTGATAACTATACCATCATAGACATCCAAAGCGGCATGGATTTTATCAATAATCTCACCTTCATGATTAGTCTGGATAATTTCAGCCTCAATCCCCTTTGATTTTGAATAATCATAAAGATAATTACATATATCCGAATAGGTTTCGCTTCCATAAATTCCTTTTTCGCGCATTCCTGTAAGGTTGATATTAGGTCCGTTAATAATAAGAAATTTCATAAATAACTCCCTTCGAAACTATCTTAAATTCATATAATAGTCTTTCATAGATTTCGCATCTATTCCCTGTGTTCCCGCACTTTCGCATATAAAAGTCGGAGATATTCCATAGCTATAAATCAATTCCATCAACGGCTCATATTCAGGGCCATAAACAGTATCCTCAAAAGTAAGATGACGTTTTTCTCCTCCATTTTCAGTATATTCTATCTTACTAAAATGAGAATGGAATTCATTAAGTCTTGACTTTCCCAGTTTATTTTCTATAGTTTTCAATATAAATTCATAATCCTGTTTAGTTTTTGAATTACCAAAAGTTCTTGCATTAAGGTGTCCGAAATCGATGCAAGGAATAAAACTCTCATCAACCAAACAAAGTTCCATAACTTCGTTAAGATCTCCCAGTTGATTTACTTTACCCATAGTTTCAGGGCAACATCTTATATGAGAAAGACCTTCTAATACAAGTGCTTCTCTTGCTCTTTTCAAAGTATCTTTAGCAAGAGACAGCGCTTCTTCTCTTGACATTTTAGAACAAGATCCCGAATGTATAATTATTCTTGTTCCGCCCAACCAATCAACTGCTCTTGCACTTTGAAGAATATAATCTATACTTTTATCTCGTTTTTCTTTTTCGACACTTGAAAGAGATATAAAATATGGTGCATGAAGAGACATTGTAATATTCTTTTCTTTAGCCTTTATGGCTATATTTCTTGCAAGTTCTTCTTTTATTCTTACGCCTTGACCACACTGATACTCAAAACAATCTAGTCCTACATCGCAAAGATAATCAGGAATATCAAGAGAATTCTTATATCCCATTATTTTAAAATCTTCAGGAGTACCTGCAGGTCCGAAAATCGCTGTCATACTTTTTTTCTCCTCGATTTGAAATCATGTTTTCTTGGAAGAAAAGGAGTTTCAAGTACACGTTTGAATCTAAAAAACAATCCATCTTCCAGTTCGATAGGATAAACATAGATAGTTGGCATTCTTTTTATATTAGCACCAAGCATATCTGTAAAAATTTGGTCTCCGACTATCGCAACTTCGTTTTTAGAAAGTCGCATAGCTTTTCTTGCTTCATCTATCCCTTTAGTGAGCGGCTTTGCTCCGTCAGAAATAAAAGGTAGTTGTAGCATTTGAGCAAACGGTCTTACTCTATCATATTTATTATTCGAAACAATAACAAGAGGAATATCAGCGCTCTTCATAGCGTTTATCCAAGCAATAATGTATTTTGGAGGCTTAGGGTTGTTATGTGTAGTAAGTGTATTATCCAAATCCAGAATAAGCCCTTTTATTCCGTTTTGCCTAAGAAAAGCCGATGTTATCTCTGTTACTGTATTAAAAACAAAAGTAGGTTTAAACAGCATTTTAAATTCTCCTCATAATGAAAAAGCGAGCAGAGAAAAAACTGCTCGCCCTCATTGTTAGTTGTACTTACGCTTACGCGCAGCTTCGGACTTTTTCTTACGCTTAACCGAAGGCTTTTCATAGTGTTCTCTTTTACGAACTTCAGCTATAACGCCATCTTTAGCGCAGCTTCTCTTAAAACGCTTAAGTGCTGTGTCAAGTGATTCGTTTTTACCAACACGGATTTCTGCCATTTCTCATTCCCTCCCTTTGCCATTTGACAGAGGATTATATACCAGAAAAATCTGACACTATAAGTATCAAATTATGGTAACAAAATATTCATATCTTAATGATACAAAAATTATTATACACCATAATCATATAAATTGTCAAGTGGTTTTTAAAAAATTACTTAACAACGATATTTACGAGTTTTTTAGGAACATAAATTTCCTTAACAATATCTTTTCCGTTTATGAAATCAGCGATTTTTGAATCAGATTTTGCAACAGCGATAACATCGTCCTTTTCTGCATCCGATGCAATCATTACAGTTCCTCTGAGCTTACCATTAACCTGAACAGCAATTTCAATCGTGTCTTCAATGCAGAATTCTTCGTTATATTCAACCCACTTTGCATCGTGAACATATCCACCAAAATTACATAATTCATAAATTTCTTCAGTAATATGAGGTGCAAAAGGATTGAGCATAATAAGCAAATCCTTATACTCTGCCCTATTTATTGTTCCAATATCATAAATGGTATTGATCAAAGTCATCATAGCAGCAACCGCTGTATTGAACTTCATATCTTCAATATCTTTTGATACCTTTTTGATAGTTCTGTGCATAGCAGCTCTGAGTTCAGGACGATATTCATCACCATCAATGAGTTTATCCTGAAGTGCCCATATTCTGTCAAGGAATCTCTTACATCCCTTCATGCTGTTTTCACTCCAAGGAGCAGCCTGTTCATAATCGCCCATGAAGAGAACATAAACTCTTAAAACATCTGCACCATATTCATCAACAACATCATTAGGATCGATAACATTTCCTCTTGATTTACTCATCTTAACTCCGTCAGGTCCTAAAACGAGCCCTTGAGCCGTTCTCTTTGAATAAGGTTCTTCTGTTGTAACAGACCCGATATCATAAAGGAACTTATGCCAGAAACGAGAATAAATAAGGTGTCTAGTTACATGTTCCATGCCTCCATTATACCAATCGACAGGCATCCAGTAATCAAGTGCTTCCTTTGACGCAAGTGCTTCAGCGTTATTAGGATCACAATAACGGAGGAAATACCACGACGAACCCGCCCACTGAGGCATTGTATCTGTTTCTCTCTTTGCATCCTTACCGCACTTAGGACATTTGCAATTTACAAATGAATCTATTTTAGCAAGAGGACTTTCTCCGTCTGTTCCCGGTCTGAAATCATCAACAGGAGGAAGCCTTAAAGGAAGTTCCTCATAAGGAACAGGAACAATTCCACATTCAGGGCAATGAACTATAGGAATAGGTTCACCCCAGTATCTCTGGCGATTGAATGCCCAGTCTTTCATCTTATACTGAACGCCTTTTTCTCCGCATCCCTTTTCAGCAAGTACAGAGAGCATCTTTTCAATAGCATCCTTCTTATTGCTTATTCCATCAAGGACGCCTGAATTCACCATTTCTCCATCGCCTGTATAGGCTTCCTTCGAAATATCTCCGCCCTTAATTACTTCGATTATGTCAATTCCGAACTTCTTCGCAAAGTCATAGTCTCTTGAATCATGTGCAGGAACAGCCATGATCGCACCTGTACCATATCCCATCATAACATAATCTGAAATGTAAACAGGAATTTCTTTTTCTGTTATGGGGTTGATTGCAGATAAACCTTCTATTTTAACACCTGTTTTGTCCTTAACAAGCTGAGTTCTTTCAAATTCACTCTTGAGAGAACATTCCTTTTTATATTCATCAAGAGCATCTATATTTGTTATTTTATCACGATATTTCTCGATAATAGGATGTTCAGGAGCAATAACCATAAATGTTACACCATAGAGTGTATCGGGACGAGTAGTATAAATTCTCAGTTTTTCGTCAATACCTTTGATATCAAAGTTAACGAATGCACCAGTTGAACGACCTATCCAGTTTTCCTGCTGAAGTTTAACCATAGGAAGATAATCAACTTTTCCAAGTCCTTCCAAAAGTTTATCAGCATATTCTGTAATTCTGAGATACCATACTTCTTTTGTCTTCTGAACGATATTAGTATGACAGATATCGCACTTTCCACCCTGAGAATCTTCGTTCGAAAGAACAACTTTACAACTTGGGCAATAATTTACAAGTGTCTTATCTCTAAAAACAAGCCCATTTTCGAACATTTTAAGGAAAATCCACTGTGTCCACTTGTAGTAGTCTTCTTCTGTAGTATCTATTACTCTGTCCCAATCGAATGAAAATCCTACTCTTTTAAGCTGACTTGTAAACTTTTCAATGTTGTTATCTGTTACTTTACGAGGATGTGTTCCTGTTTTTATTGCTGTATTTTCTGTAGGAAGTCCATAAGCGTCAAATCCTATAGGAAAAAGAACGTTATATCCTTCCAAACGTTTTTTACGACATACTACTTCAAGCCCTGAATAAGCCTTGATATGACCTACATGCATCCCTGCGCCTGAAGGATAAGGGAACTCAACAAGACCGTAAAACTTAGGCTTGCTACGATCGATTACTGCGTTAAATGTTTTGTTTTCATCCCAGTAATTCTGCCATTTCTTTTCAATGCTCAAAAAATCATACTTCATTTTTATCAACCCTTTATGTTATTTTTTTATGATTTACTTTAATTTGCTGTAACAAGATGGCTTATATCCATCTGTTTTCCGTCTGACCATAATCTTTCAAGAGAATAGAACTCCCTTGTTTCCTTATAAAAAATGTGAACCATAATATCTGAATAGTCCAGTATTATCCATGTAGACCCAGAGTGTCCCTCTGTTCTTGTAGGTTCTATGCCAACCAAAGATAATTGATATTCAACTTCATCAGCCAACGCCTTGGTCTGAGTAGTACTGTTCCCGCTTGCTATTATAAAATAATCCGCAAGAATTGTCAAATCATGTATATTTATAGCTTGTATATCTTCTGCTTTCTTTTTATCAAGAGAAGTTATAATCTTTTCTATAATATCATTCTGGGTCATCTTTTTTCCTCACCTTCCTAGAATTATATATATACCCGTTATACGCCTCTATAGTATGTTTCGGCAAAAGAGATTTTCTTTGGGTAACATCCGATACTGAATACTGTAAAGCATAAATCATAGATTCTTCTATATCCTTTTTGACAAGTTTTCTCATATAATCAACATCAGGATAATCCCTGTCTGCTGATGTGAGATCTGCAAGATAAATAATTTCTTCAAGAAGTGACATATTTTTTCTTGCAACAGTATGAAATCTTATCGAATTCAGTATATCCTCATCGTCGATTCCAAGGACTGTTCTGCAATAAACTTCACCAGCTATTCCATGCCATAGTTGTGGTATTATAAGTTCTTCTTCCGTAACATCTTTGTCGCTTAATTCAACAAGCTTTCGTTGTTCTGAATGAGGTATATCTTTACATATATCATGAAGAAGTCCTGATACATAAGCTTTTTCTTCATCAGCACCCCACAATTCAGCGAGTTTCTTTGCTTTATCTGCAACATTAAGACTATGAACATACCTTTTTTTACTAAGTCTTTCTTCAAGAATCACCTTGAATTTTTCAACATCATATTTCAAACCGATTACTCCAGATATAATTTTTTGTCCAAAATATATTCTACTACTCTTTCAGGCAAATAGCAAGAAAAATCTTTTTCACCTGATTTTATCTTATTTCTTATAAAACTTGACGAAACAACATAAGGTTCTGCTTTGATAATATATATTTTGGCACCATCAAATTCGAGTTTTGCTTTCTTTATTTCAAGAGATTCTGATTCATCATCTTCTCTAGAAGCAACAACTATCGAAATAAGCGAAATAAGTTCCTTATAGCTTTTCCACTTTTCAAACATAAAAAGCATATCGCTTCCCATAAGAAAATAGAAATCATCATCAGGATATATTTCTTTAAAATAACGCATTGTATTTATGGTATAACTTACATTATTCTCTTTTATTTCATAATCAGAAACCTCTGCTATACCATCAAATGCAAGTTTACACATATTCAGTCTGTCATCATCAGACACGGAAAATACAACTTCTTTGTGAGGTGGGATATTAGTTGGAATTACAATGATTTTATCAAAGTCAAAACATCCCTTTGCATTTTCAAGAAGTTTTACATGTCCGTTATGAACAGGATTGAATGTTCCACCAAAAAAACATATCTTCATATTATTTTCTCTTTTCAAAAATAATTATATCGTAGCGATAACATTTATACTAATATGAACAATAACAGAGCATAAAATATTATCTGTTTTACATCGCAATGTCGTCAGCGTAAGTCCAAGCATAAGTATCGGTATATTTGCAATCATATCCGTAACACTGAAATCGGCAAGTGAAACATGCATAAAAGCAAAAATAGATGATGTCAGGATAACAGCAATTATATTTCTGATTATGCTATTTTCTTTGCCTTTCAACATTTCAAAAAGAATTCCTCTATAGAAAACCTCTTCCACAACGGGACCTAACAAACAAACCGTTATAATCTGCAAAAATCCATATTGAACAATTGCTTCGTCGATAAACTGCTGATTAGAACTATCACCTATTCCAAAAGAATCAATAACAACTGCAGACGCAACCATAAGAAGTATCGTAACAAAGAAAAATATTACAGACAATCCAATATATTTTTTAAAATTATCAACAAAATCTTTTACAGATGCAATAAATGCTTTTCTGAAAATTATAATAACCGCAAGAAAAAGCATTCCGTAAAAAACAGGATCTATATATTCTATAAGCAGATCTTTAGGAAAAATATGAAACAAAATTGTTCCTTTAAATTCAACAAACAACAAAAATCCCCAGAATAAAACCGAAAGTATCAGACAAGCATTTTTGTTATCTGTAATCCTGTATTTTCCCATACAATTCACCTTTAAAATCACTTTTTCAGTATAATAATGGGTTTTTTCGGATTTCTTCTGAAAAGAACTATTTTTCCGCCGATAACCTGAACTATATCGGAATTTGTCTTTTCTGCAAGTTCTACCGCTGCTTCTCTTGGAGTAACGGGAGATGTTTCAAGCAAAACCTTTATTTTTATAAGTTCTCTTGCAACAAGTGCTTCTTCAACCTGTGCTATTACAGTATCCGAAATTCCACCTTTGCCTATCTGAAATAAATCATCAAGATTATTGGCAAGTCCTCTGAGTTCAGCTCTCTGCTTTGTCGTTATCATATTTTTCTCCCTTTAGTTTTTCTGTCAGTTTTTTTAGTGCATTTGCTCTGTGACTGATTTTATTTTTTTCTTCAGAAGATATTTCGGCAAACGATCTGTCCCCTATCATAAAGATAGGATCATAACCAAAACCATTATCACCTTTCATTTCTTTTCCGATAATACCTTCACATTCGCCTCTCATAACAGATGACTTTCCGTTAGAATCAATATAAGAAATAACGCAGACAAACCTTGCTGTTCTTTTTTCATCAGAAACATCATTCAGTTCATCAAGTATTTTTTTGCATCTATCTTTATCGGTTGCATTTTCTCCCGCATATCTATGAGAATACACCCCGGGTGCTTTGTCAAGAAAATCAACTTCAAGCCCGCTATCATCAGCAATAACAGCCATTTTAGAAATTTCATAAACCGCCTTTGCTTTTAACATTGAATTTTCTTCAAATGTTGTTCCTGTTTCTTCTATTTCAATATTAACTCCCGCTTCGGATTGAGAAATAACCTCATAACCCAAAGGAGATAAAATCTGCTTCAATTCAGCAATTTTATTTTTGTTGTTTGATGCAAGTATAATTTTCATATTATCTCCTTAGTCAAATAATGCATTTGCAAAATCCGCACCGCTGAATGTCTGAAGATCATCTATCTGTTCTCCGACGCCTATAAGCTTAACAGGAATTTTAAGTTCATCAGCGATAGAAATGATTATGCCACCCTTTGCTGTACCATCAAGCTTTGTAAGAACTATGCCCGTTATATCAGCAACTTCCATAAACTGTTTTGTCTGATTAACAGCATTTTGACCTGTTGTAGCATCAAGAACGAGAAGTGTTTCAACAGAACAATCCTCGCACTGTGTATGAATTATTTTAGAAATCTTCTGAAGTTCATTCATAAGATTTTTCTTATTGTGAAGTCTTCCTGCAGTATCGCAGATAAGAACATCAGCGTTTCTAGCCTTTGCAGCAGAAATACCATCAAACACTACGGCAGCAGGATCTGATCCTTCTGCGTGTTTTACAATATCAACCTTGCTACGTTTTGTCCAGACTTCAAGCTGATCTATTGCTGCTGCTCTGAATGTATCTGCAGCGGCAACAATAACCTTTTTGCCTGAACTTTTAAGTTGTGCAGAAAGTTTTCCGATTGTAGTTGTCTTTCCGGCACCATTAACCCCTATAACCACAATAACAGAAGGTTTTGTTGAAAGGTTGAGAGGTCTATCTTCCCCTAACATTTCAACAATTATTTCTTTCATTTCTGACTTTATGTCGAGAGGATCTGTTATACCTTTTTCTTTGACTCTTTTACGAAGCTCATCACAGATTTTAACAGATGTTGTGACTCCTATATCGCAGGTAATGAGAATTTCTTCAAGTTCTTCAAAAAATTCTTCGTCGATTTTTGTAAAAGAACTGATAAAACCATCTATTCTTTTTACCATCGATTCTTTAGTCTTTAAAAGGCCAGATTTTATTTTTTCAAATAATCCCATATTATTTCCTTTCGGCTACCCTTCAATAGCCATCGAGTTTATTTCGTCATGCGACATTTTAAGAAGCTTTGATATACCCTTTTCCTGCATAGTAACCCCATAAAGCATATCCGCCTCATCCATTGTTCCTCGTCTGTGTGTAACAAGGATAAATTGTGTTGTTTTTGTAAAGTTTCTTAAATACTGTGCGTATTTCGAAACATTGACATCATCAAGAGCGGCCTCAATTTCGTCGAGTATGCAGAAAGGTGCCGGACGAAGTTTCAAGATTGCAAAATATATTGCGATTGCAACAAATGACTGTTCTCCTCCTGAAAGAAGAGAAAGATTTTTTATAACCTTTCCGGGAGGTGCAACATTTATTTCAATCCCTGATTCAAGAATATCATCGGGATTGACAAGAACAAGTTCCGCCTTTCCGCCGCCAAACAATTCAACAAATATCTGCTTGAAATTATTATTGATTTCTTCAAAACTTTCGGAAAATTTCTTTTTCATGTCATTCGTAAGTTCGTCAATAAGTCTTTCAAGTTCTTTCTTGGACATTTCTACATCACTGAGTTGTTCAGACATAAACTTATATCTTTCAGATACTTCTTCGTATTCCTCAATAGCCGAAGGATTGATAGCACCGAGATTTTTTATCTTATTCTTAATTTCATTAAGATCCCTCTGTGCAACAAGCATATCTTCTATCGGAACAGCAATTTTCTCAGCATCAGATCTGGTCATTTCATACTGTTCCCAAAGTTCTGTAGAAATGTTATCACATTCTTTTTGGAAGGATTCCTTCTTAGAAATAAGTCTTGCTCTTTCTGCCGAGAACTTTTCTTTATTTTCACCAAGTGCCTTTTCTTCCTTGCGAAGATTAGCTGATTTCTGTTCGAAATTTCGGTTTTCCGTCTGAACAGCAATAATCTTTTCTTTAATTTCCTTTACAGTTTCAACAGAATCCAGAAGTTCTTTCTTTCTGAGTTCAATCAAAGCTCTTTTCTCTTCGATAAGATCATTCTGTCTTTCGATCTGTTTTTCAAAATCAATGGCATTCTGTCTCAGTTCAAGAGATGTTGCTTTTAATTGTTCTATTCCTGCCTCAGCACTTTCTTTATCTTTTCTGATTTCAAGAAGTTTAAGCTTATTTGAAGAAATTTCAGAAGAAAGTCGTTCTCTCTTCTGCTTTATAGTTTCTTTTTCTTCCTGATGAGAAGTAACAAGTGCCTCGCTTTCAGAAATCTGCTTTTCACATTCAGAAATAAGTTTTTTAGCTTCTTCTGATCTCTTGTTTTCGAGAACTATCTTCTCGTTTATCATTTTTTCATTCGAAGCAATGGTTTCAAGTTGAATTTTCGCTTGAGATATAAGCGATTCTATACGCTTGCTTTCAGATTCAAAACGAATCTTATCTTCATTTGTTTCAGAAATTTTTTCTTTGATTCCGTCTATATCAAATCCGAGTTTATCACTTTCAGCTTGAAGTTTCATTGTATCTTTTTTCAAAGATTCACAATCAATATTTATCTTTTCGAATTCTTCCTGCAAAGATACAATTTCATTTTTTCTTGTAAGAACCCCTGCTGATTTTGATACAGAACCTCCGGTAAAAGAACCTCCCGCATTGATAATCTGACCATCAAGTGTAACTATCTTGAACTTATAACCATTCTTCTTTGCGATATATGAAGCAGAATCAATATCATCTGCAACAACAATTCTTCCAAGAAGATAATTTACAATTCCTGAATATTTACTATCAAAGCCAACAAGTTCGCTCGCAAGTGAAACATATCCGGTTTCGTTTTCGAACGAAGAAACATCAAGTTTATTTCCCTTTACAGATGTTATAGGAAGAAATGTTGCTCTTCCTGCTTTTTGTTCCTTCAAAAGCCTTATGCATCTCTTTGCCGTTTCTTCATTTTCAACTATAACATTCTGAAGTGCAGCACCAAGAGCTGTTTCAATAGCAACAGAATATTCAGAATCGACTTTCACAAGTTGCGCCACACTTCCGTGAATTCCGTTAAGGCGCTGATTTTTACCGGCTTTAATAATTTCCTTAACACTATAAGAAAATCCATCCATATTGTTTTCAAGTTCGGTAAGAATCTGTATCCTGTGCTTTATTTCGTTCTGTTTTATAATGAGTTCCTGAAGAGAAGACTTACTTTCTTCAAGTTTTTTTGATTTACTTTCAAATAAACGATTATATCCATTGATTTTATTTGTAAGTTCATCAAGAATCTCTTCTGTTGCCTTAACGCCTTTATCATTTTCTTTATATTCATTTTCTAGAAAAGCAACAGATTTCTCAGTTTCTTCTCTATGTAATTTCTGTTCTTCAAGACCTTCTTTGAATTCAATAACAGATTTTTCAGAAGAAGAAATAGAAAAAGAATATTCTGAACGTTTGATATATAGCTGATTTATCTTGATTTCAGCCT